>NZ_LT907975.1:965000-1092500 GCF_900217235.1 Pseudodesulfovibrio profundus
GTTGCTGTTGGGCTTCCCCGTGCGACGAAAGAGGTTCTAGGTCAAACCACCTCCACCGTCAAGCGGTTTTTTAAAATAAAATGCATCACCACATCACAAAAACACCTAATCTACCGGAATATATGAGTATACACGATTAACTTTTTATTTTAAAAACCACTGAATTGATCACCACTCATCTGACATGATGATTATTGGTTGAAAATATCAAGCAAATCACCATGAAAACAGATATCTGATAAGGCCAGTAACGAGGTCAAAATGAAGGAAACCACCAAGTCAACGTATTATGAGCGTATATACTGTACTTATATACATACAGGAGAACCTTGATGAGGAGCTTTCCTTGGATACGCTCGCTAACCAGGCCCACTTCTCCCCTACTCACTTTCACCGCATCTTCAAAGGAATGATGAGCGAAACTCTAAGTGAGCATATAAGAAGAATACGCCTGGAACGAGCAGCCATCCGATTGGCGTTGAACAGCTCGAGTGTCACTACTGCAGCTTTTGATGCGGGCTACACTACAGTTGAATCATTCAGCCGTGCTTTCAAAAAGGTGTTTGCATGCGCACCTTCTCAATACAGCGAGAAGCACTGGAATGAACTATACGACAAAATCCCCGGAGCCGTGCATTATTTATTAAACAATGCGCGATCAACACTGACTCTGAATCGAAAAGGAGAAATGAAAATGGAAGTATCTGTCAAAGATATCCTGGAAATGCGCGTTGCATACAAACGCCACACAGGGCCGTATGCTGAGTGCGACGAAGCCTGGAAGGTTTTATGCGACTGGGCTGATGCAAAAAAAATCATCAATGCCGAAACACAATTCCTCGGCATTTGTCACGATGATCCGCAAATAACGCCACCCGAAAAAATCCGATATGACGCCTGCATGACTGTAGATGGCAGCATAGATGCTGAAGGGGAAGTGGGCATCCAAACCATCCCAGGCGGAAAATATGCCATTACTCTTCATAAGGGCCCATACGAAAACCTGGAAAAAACCTATGCCAAGCTTTTCGGAGTTTGGCTCCCCGAAAGCGGACATCAGTTCCGCGAGCAACCGAGCTTCGAGATCTATCTCAACTCCCCAGAACACACCAAGCCTGAGGATTTGCTGACAGAAATATATCTGCCCATTAAATAAAGGAAAGGCCCGACATATCCTGTCGGGCCTTTTGTTCTATTACTATATAATAATCAAATTAAAACTCGAGGCTTTTGGGCGTTCTGGGGAACGGCATAACGTCGCGGATATTGGTTATTCCAGATACCAACATCAGCATACGCTCAAATCCCATTCCAAAACCGGCATGGGGAGCTGAACCGTAGCGACGAGAGTCAAGATACCACCAGTACTCTTCTTTATCGAGGCCAAGAGTATCCATCCGAGAAAGAAGAACATCCATCCTTTCCTCACGCTGACTTCCACCAATGAGCTCACCAATGCGCGGAACCAGACAATCCATGGCCGCAACCGTTTCGTTGTCATCGTTCATACGCATGTAGAACGGCTTGATCGTCTTCGGATAGTCATACACATAGACCGGCTTTTTGAACTTCTCCTCACAAAGGAAACGCTCATGCTCGGTCTGGAGGTCCATTCCCCATTCTACCGGGTACTCAAACTTCTTCTTGGTCTTTTTGAGAAGACGAATGGCCTCCGTGTAGGGAAGGCGCTCAAAAGGATTGTTCAAGATGTTCTCAAGCGTGCCCATAAGCGACTTGTCAACAAACTTGGCGAACAGTTCGATATCCTCCGCGCTATGATCAAGCATGTGGGTAATCAAATACTTGATCATTTCCTCGCCGAGATCCATGTCATCGGCCAGATCAGCGAAAGCGATTTCGGGTTCAACCATCCAGAACTCGGCTACGTGCCGGGGAGTATTGGAGTTTTCAGCCCTGAATGTAGGGCCGAAGGTGTACACATACCCCAAAGACAGGGCAAACATCTCAGCGGAAAGCTGCCCGGAAACAGTCAGGGAGGACGGTTTTCCAAAGAAATCTTCCTCTACCGGCTTCTGTGAACCGTGTTCCAAGCTGGTAACGCGAAACATCTCACCTGCGCCTTCACAATCAGAGCCTGTGATGATCGGCGTATGGATGTAGAAGAAATCCTTCTCTGCGAAAAACTTGTGAATGGCCTGAGCCAGCTCGGAACGCATACGGAAAATGGCACCGTATTTATTCGTGCGGGGGCGCAAGTGAGCGATACCACGAAGGAACTCATCACTGTGGCGCTTTTTCTGCAAGGGGAAAGTCTCCTGATCCGCCCCACCAAGCAACTTGATGGATGTGCCGCGAATCTCCCACTTCTGACCTTTGCCAGGAGACTCAACCAACTCACCGTCGATAGCCACAGAAGCACCGGTTCCGACATTGGCGAGAGTTTCAACAATCTCGGGAGTATGATCGATTACGACCTGAATATTGCTCAAACAGGATCCGTCGTTGATCTCCACAAAAGAGAACCCCTTGTTGTCACGCTTGGTGCGAACCCATCCACCGACGTGGATTCCTGCCATGGGTTCTTGCGCATTCAGGGCATGCTTGATCTTTGTTCGTTTCATATTTCTACATCCTTATGGTGTTTTTTTCCCGCTCTTACCGATATTAGTGTTAATTGGCAACGGACATCTATATATAAACATGGTAACAATATCGTGCGCCTATTAGTTGAGTATCGACCTTCTCAGCCAAATAGCATAGAATATGCCCCTACCGGTTTTTTCTAAAAAGGCATAGTCTATTGCCTCCGGACAAGAGGTAGGCTATGAACACCCGCAAACTGCAACGATAATAATCATGAGGACCGGATGGGATTTTTTAGCAAATTGAAAAAAGCTTGGGCCAGCCCCGAAGATGTGGCTCAACAGGCACTTGACGAATACAAGAAAGAAGCCGGGTTGGAAACGGAAGCGGAAGGAGAGCCGGAACCGCCGATAGCTCCCACTGAAGAAGTCGCCACAGAAGACAAGACTACCGCCCCTCCTTCTCCCGATCATCAAGAACAAACAGATGCGGCCCCGACCGCGACCGAGGACTGGCAGAAAGGTCTTACTCTTGCCCTGCGCCAGGCTGAGCCAAAGCTCTCGCAATGGCTCAATATCATTGTGGAAGGCGTTGAAGAAAAAGGACAAGACCTCTGGGATCGACTCGCCTTTCTTTTCCGAGCGCTTGGCGCACCTGAAGACGAATCAAAGGCTTTCATCAAGAAGTTCGACAAATGGCTTGATGAAATGGGCTATGAAGCGGTCGAAGAATTCAAATCCGAGCTGCAGTACCGGTTGGCACTGGCTCTGGACCTTGAAGACGAAGAAGACGAGCGCGACAGACTTTTCGTCAAGCTTTCCGAAGGCATTTCCAAAACGCGCGAACAGATCACCAAGCGTATTGATGGCCTGCTGTCATCCCACTCCAAGCTGGATGACGACTTTTGGGAAGAATTTGAAGAGATCCTCATCATGGCAGATGTTGGCATGGAAGCAGCCAACCAGCTCATGGACAACCTGAAAGAGCGCGCACGCAAGGCCGGCACAGATGATCCTGACGATTTCAAGGACATTCTCCGTGACGAGCTGGAAGAAATATTCAAGGTACCCCCTCGTATCGAAGCGGTTAACCCACCTGAAGTATTGATGATGGTTGGCGTCAATGGTGTCGGCAAGACCACCACCATTGCAAAGCTGGCTCACCGTGCCCAGATGCAGGGACGCAAGGTTCTCATCGCTGCGGGCGACACCTTCCGCGCTGCTGCCATTGAGCAGTTGGAAGTGTGGGCTAATCGCATCGGCGCTGGTTTTTTTGCAAAAGCTGAAGGCTCTGATCCTGCTGCTGTTGCGTATGAAGCCATGGATAAGGCCGTCAATGAGGGGTACGACCTCCTCCTTCTGGATACGGCAGGTCGACTCCACACCAAGGTCAACCTCATGGAAGAGTTGAAAAAGATTGAACGTGTGGTCGGGAAAAAACATGAAGGTGCACCGCATCGTTGTGTTTTGGTTATTGACGCGACCACCGGTCAGAATGCACTCTCACAGACTAAGCTTTTCAACGAAGCTGTTGGTGTTGATGAGATTATTTTGACCAAACTTGACGGAACTGCCAAAGGCGGCGTTGTCGTTGCGGTTACACTACAGAACAAACTCCCGATTACCTTTGTTGGACTCGGAGAGAAGATGGAAGACCTTCGCCCGTTCAACGGCAAGGACTTTGCCAAGGCCTTATTAACCTAACCTTTTTTATGTGACGGTAAGTATCGTGTCCGAAGAATTCAAAGAGCGTAATGGCGTGGAAGAAGGCGAAGCCAGCTTTGCCGAACTGTTTGAACAGTACAGCGAAGGCGGTGGTGACGACCTGAATGTCGGTGACAAAGTTGCCGGTCAGGTCATCCAGGTTGGAGAAACCAGTATCTTTGTCGATACTGGTACCAAGCTTGACGGTGTGGTCGAAAAGGAAGAGCTGCTCGATGAAGAGGGCAACTGCACAGTCAAGGAAGGCGACACGGTTGAGCTGTACGTCGTTGGCAAGGATTCCGGCGGCATCAAATTGTCGCGCGCCCTTTCCGGCATTGGCGGCTTGGCGATGATGGAAGAAGCAAAAGCAAGCGCTCTCCCGGTAGAGGGAAATGTTGCATCCACCTGCAAAGGCGGATTCAATGTGACGATCATGCAGCGTCGTGCTTTCTGCCCTGTCAGCCAGATCGACAATCGCTTTGTTGAGGATCCGGAAGAATATGTCGGCAAGACATTGGAATTCCTGATCACCAAACTGGAGCAAGGCGGCCGTAACATCGTTGTTTCCCGTCGCGACCTTCTGGAGAGAGAAACTGCGCAGGCAGTGGAGACCTTCACCGCTGAAACAAAAGTCGGCGATGAAGTCGAAGGTGTCGTCAAGCGACTCGCACCCTTTGGTGCATTTGTCGAGATCATGCCCGGCCTTGATGGGCTGGTTCACATTTCGCAGATTTCCCATGGCCGCATCGGACACCCTGAAGAGGCTGTCACTGTAGGCCAGAAGGTCAAAGCGAAAGTCACCCGCTACGAGCACGACGACAAGGGACGCCTCAAGATTTCACTCTCCATGAAAGAGCTGGCGCAAGACCCATGGGACACTGTCACCTCCTCCTTTACCGAAGGCGACA
The DNA here is from genome assembly GCF_900217235.1 of Pseudodesulfovibrio profundus. Taxonomy (NCBI): domain Bacteria; kingdom Pseudomonadati; phylum Thermodesulfobacteriota; class Desulfovibrionia; order Desulfovibrionales; family Desulfovibrionaceae; genus Pseudodesulfovibrio; species Pseudodesulfovibrio profundus. The sequence continues at coordinate 970,156 of NZ_LT907975.1, forward strand.
AGGTCACCGGCAAGGTTGTTCGCCTTGCTGATTTTGGTGCTTTTGTCGAAATCGCTCCCGGCATCGATGGCTTGGTGCATGTCTCTGAAATGAGCTACACCCAGCGCGTTCACAAGCCTTCCGATTTCGTCAAGGAAGGCCAGACCGTTTCCGTCAAGATCAAATCCATCGATACGGATAGCCGCCGCATCGGTCTTTCCATGAAAGACGCCGAAGGAGACCCGTGGCTTGACGTTGAGGACAAGTACCAGAGTGGCCAGAAGGTTGAGGGTACAGTTGAAAAGCAGGAACAGTTCGGTATTTTCATCCAACTGGAGCCTGGCATCACCGGCCTGCTTCCAAAATCCGTCATTGCTCGGAGCGAGAGTGCGTCCAAGTACGAGAAGCTGCACTCTGGCGACACGGTCGAAATTGTCGTTGGTGAAGTGAAAGCCGGAGAAAGGAAAATATCCCTGACCACAGAAGACGCTCAGGATGACGGTGACTGGAAACAGTTTGCTCCCAAGAAAAAGCCTTCCACAGGTGGAACCGGTGGTATGGGCCTGCTCGGCGCCGCACTTCAGGAAGCCATGGATAAAAAGAAATAGTTTCGCAATGTAATACAATGAAAGGCCCGACAGTTTATACTGTCGGGCCTTTTTATTTGAGTATGTTTTGCCTACAACCGTTCTCTCATTCACTTTGCAAAGTCATCCGCCCAACCAACACCTATCCGGGCTGTGAAGTCGTCCATTTCCACCTTGTAATGGTGTAAATGCAATGCTTCTTCGGAACTCCCGTTTCCATACACAGGATCGCCCACTATCGGATGATCAATTGATGACAGATGAGCACGAATCTGGTGACGCGCACCCTTGGTAATCATGCACCTCACCAGCGTGATATTCCGCTCGCGATCATGCCCCAACGCATGAACTTCCGTCCAACGACGCTCGTCACTTGTGTCTGTTTCAAGTACGCGCGTCACCTTGCGATTATCCACATCCAGCTCACACTTGACTGTCGCCGTCCCGTCAAAGCGCCCTTCGACCAAAGCTAGATAGAACTTCCTGATTGTCCCGTCTGATTCCATGGCGTGGTAGGTATCGCAACCGCCACGATTCAACCCCACCAACAGCAGGCCCGACGTCAGATAGTCCAGTCGATTCAACAAAACGGGCGAATGATCTGGAAACAAATCCTTCAACGCACTCTCAACGTTGGGAGTATCCTTGCCGACAATTGAAGCGGAGTGAACCTTGGCAGGCTTGAACAAAGCAGCAACAGTGTCCGATTGGCTCACAATCTCAACCTCCGGGAGTGAGTGCTGAGACTCCGGGAACTCGACACGAATTTCCTGCCCACTCTGCACCTTGTATCCCGGCTTTCGATTTCGGCCGTTGACCTGCACTAATCCTTCATCGCAATAACGACGCCGGAGGCGAAGGCCGCTGTCAGGCAGAACCAAAGACAAGGCATTGTCCAAGCGTTTTCCATCAAAACTGTCAGGGATAATATGTGTACTGCTGTTGTTCATACCTCTACCCTACACACCATCGTTACCAACCAGCAACATCTTATCTGTCTTTGACGCCACAGCCCAGATATCCTAAAGTCGCCAGATGATAGAAACAACCCGCAATAAGCCCGGACATCCCGCTCACTCCCTACCATTCTCCACGAGTTATGCATAATGGATATACGAGGTCTGATCTACGTTCTGATTGCCGCCATCATGTGGGGCATCATCGGTATTTTCGCTAAGGAAGTTCTGGCCGAAGGCATCACTGCCCTGGAAATTGCTTTTTGGCGAGCTTCACTGGCCTGGATCATGTTCGTGATTCATGCCTGCATAAAAAAGCAAGTCAAGACACAGCCAAGCGACCTCCCCTTCCTGTTCGCATTCGGCTTTATTTGTGTGACCATGTTTTACGGCTCCTACCAACTGGCCATTCGCGACGTGGGAATGGCTCTGGCAGCAGTACTCCTTTATACTGCCCCGGCCTGGGTCGCTTTTCTATCATGGATTGTGCTCAAGGAAAAAATGACGACAATCAAGATGTTGTGTGTCGTCATGACCATTACCGGCGTCATCTGTATCAGCCTCGGTCCCAAATTGTTGAGCGGCAATTCCATATCTCTGAATCTCTTCGGCCTGGCCGCAGGATTGGTTTCCGGCTTCACGTATGCGCTGTATTACATCTTCGGGAAAAAATATCTCCACCGATACGCTACCCCTACGATCTTTGTTTATGCGCTCCCCTTTGGCGCAGCACTCCTTTTTCCTTTCATCGACTTTCAACCAAAGTCTCCCTACGCATGGTTCATGCTCACGGCCATGGCAGCCGTCACATCCTACGGTGCCTTTTCCTTTTACTACGCAGGGCTGAAGCGCATGGACGCCACGAGAGCTTCGATCGTTGCCACATTCGAACCCGTTGTCGCTGCAATCTTTGCGTTTCTCCTGTTTGGAGAAACCTTTTCCATCATGGGGTATGCGGGAAGCTCACTCATAATTGCAGCCGTTCTCATCGTCGTTTTATCCGGCACCAAAGCCAGCAGAGCCAATACAGGAAATCAATAACATGTCAGAACTCAAACAAGTCAAAGCGGCTGCCGGTTCCGGCAAAACCTATCAGTTGACTCGCCGCTTTCTCACGCTGCTCGACAATGCCGACAGCTCGCAAAAACAGTTTGCCTGCGTGGGTAAGCCGCATCGAGGCTACGCCTGGCCGGAAATAATGGCTGTCACCTTTACCAACAAGGCAGCCACCGAGATGAAGGAACGCGTGATCAGCGGCCTCAAGCACGCAGCGCTTCTTCCTGATCAGCCACAGATGACGAACGCCGCACCTGAGACAGCAGCAAAAGCGATCGACTCCATACTTCGACGCTACCATCGGCTTAATATCCGAACCATCGACTCTCTTCTGGCACTTCTGCTCAGACTTTTTTCGCTTGAGTTTGGTATTCGCCCGGATTTTCAGATTGTTTTCGACGAATCGGAACTCTTTGATGCCGTATTCGATCACTACCTCACAGTCTGCTCCGAACAGGAAGCAGAATATGAGCTGCTTACGGATACCATGGAAACCATGCTGCATTCCGAAGGGCGCACCGGGTTCTGGATTCAGGACACCATGCGCAAGCGGCTGCTCGAACTCACCCGATTCCTGCGCAACACACCGGATTCACTCCTGACAGATCAGGACGAAATAAAAACGCAACTGGTCAACGCCCACTCCGACTACAAGCAGTCGGTACAGACAACGCTCACAACCTTTGCCAACTGTGGGCTGCCGTTTGCCAAACGGTTCAACGACTTTCTTATGGGCGCCCTTGATCAGGAACTCTTCGATACGCCCAAGGACTCTGCCTATTTAAAGAAGGAATCGCTTTGCGACTGCGTGAACAAGGCTGGCAAAGACAAAGTGGACGCCGATCTTGAGCAGGTTTATCGCGAACTCAAGCAAGCCTGCTCCCGATACGCCAGCGATCACGCAATACTCACCGGAGCCTACTTCATGGCTCCAGCCATCAACATCGCCCTGCGAGTGCTCAATGGTCTGGATGAATTACAGCGACAACGCGGCATGATCCTCGGCTCCTCCCTGGCAGGGTACGTGAACTACCTCCTTGCAGAGGGGGATGCCGTATCCGAAGCATACTGTCGCCTCGGTTGCCGTCTGCACCATCTTCTGGTGGACGAATTTCAGGATACCAGCCGGGAGCAGTGGCAGGCTATAACGCCTCTTGCTCAGGAGTGCCTGGCCAAAGGCGGCTCACTCTATTACGTGGGTGATGTAAAGCAGGCCATTTACGGCTGGCGCGGCGGAGACTCAGCACTGTTTGACGAGATCATTACCCAGCCGGAAGTTGCTGATCTTGCACAGCACACAAAGAGTGACACCCTGCCAGACAATTGGCGCAGCTTCAAAAACGTTGTCGAGTTCAACAATACCTTTTTCTCGAATTTGGAGAATCCGATCGCGGCACGTGAGCTTGCCGACACCTTGTTCAGCGATGCAGATACATCGTTTCAGGAAGACTTCGCTCGCGATATTACTGTCGGCTTTCAAGGATGCGCCCAATCCCTTCCTCCGAAAAGCGTTGATACCGAGGGGTATGTCCGGTTCCAGCAACTCCCGGGCGGCAACGCCAGTGATGTAGAAGAGCAAACTCTTGAATCGCTTGATACGCTGCTGGATGAGGTGACTCTGCGTCGCCGGTACCGCGATATCGCCATCCTCGTGCGCAGTCACGACCACGCTTCCGTGGTTTGTGATCTGCTGGTCGACAAAGGGATACCGGTCATTACGGAAAACTCCCTTCAGTTGGACAGACACCCCATAGTCAGACAATTGATCAGCCTGCTGGAATTCATCGATTTCCCCAGAAACGACATGGCCCTGCTCACTCTCATCACAGGAAACGAATTATTTCTGGCCGAATCCGGCATCGACGAAGAGCAACTCAGCGAGTGGCTCACACAACCGAGAAAACGCCCACTCGGTGTGTGCTTCCGGCAGGATTTCCCAGAGGCGTGGTCGCAGTTCATTGAACCATTCTATAATCAATCCGGGGTCATGACTCCCTATGACCTGACCCGTGAAGCCATCCGCGTATTCAGGGTCTTCGAGCGACATCAGGATGCAGAACTATACATACGGCGTTTCTTGGAAGTCGTGCACCTCAGCGAGGAAAACGGATGCAGTTCACTCTCCGCTTTTCTACAATACTGGTCGGAAAAATCCGGCGAAGAAAAAGTGCCTCTTCCGGAAAACATCGATGCGGTTCACATCATGACCATTCACAAATCCAAAGGACTGGAGTTCCCTGTGGTCATCGTCCCCTTCCACAACTGGAACGCATCACCAGACCAGAATTTCACCATCCGAAAGCACAACGGACACGCTCTCCTCACCCCCATGAAAAAGGGGCTGGGCAAAGCGTATCAAACAAGCCTTGGCAGAAATATACGGGAACAGTTGAACCTGCTGTATGTCGCCTGGACTCGTGCTCGCGAAGAGCTGTACGGTTTCTTCACCGAAAAGCCCTCCCTCTCGCCAGCTACAGTTGCAATGACACAGTTCCTGGATATCAACGATGATATGGTCTTCGAGTATGGTTCATTGGATGATTCAAAGAATCTCTCGGAAAAGCCCAAAAAACACATGCCGAACACGCTTCCCAAACAGGAGGACATGCCCTCCCTGATGGAATGGCTTCCTCGTCTTCGCGTATACAGACACAACCGGGAAGAGTATTTTTACAATGCGGCCATGCGTGGAGAAATAGCCCACCGAGTTATGGAGTACCTGCGCCTAACCGGTGATGATGCCGTGGACAAGCACCGCGCCATTCAGCTGGCAGTTCAGGATTTCCCGGCTGTTCATGCACTGGAAGAAGTGGAGCTGCACAAGCTCCATGCTGACCTTGATAGCATGACAGACTGGATACTCAGTGAGCCTGCTATTCGCGAGCTACTCAAATCGGGTCTGCGTGAACCGGAAGTCATGGACAGTGAAGGTGCCTTCAAACGATTCGACCTACTACACATCGGGGACACGACAACCGTTGCCGACTTCAAAACCGGTCACCCAGCACCGGAAAACGAACAACAAGTAATTGAATACATGAATATACTCCGGGAAATGGGCCATTCTTCCATTCAGGGCATGCTGATTTATCTTGATCTGCATACGGTTCGGTATATCGGAGGTGAGGCGTAATGAACCCCATTCACCTCATCCCTTGGCAACAGGACTTCATTAGTGCCCTCGGCGAGTTGCTGCTGGACCGTCCAGACTTCAGTCAATGCACCGTTGTGCTACCTCACAACCGACCTCGCCTCTACCTGAAGGAATATTTCAAGAACAATGGCGGATTCAATGGTCCCGTCATGCTCCCGCGCATGGTATCCATATCCGACTTTGTGACGGAAATCCGAAGGGATTTAACAGATGCTTCGGTCATGAACGCCCATCAACTCGATCTTGTCGAGCTACTCTACGGTATCGTGACTGAATTACGCCAGTCAGGGAAAGGACTGCTGGCCCGCCTGCCCGAACTCAACCGAGAGGACTTCCTCCCTTGGGGCATTCGTCTTGCCAAACTCATGGACGATCTTCTGAGACAGGACATCGAACCGGAAGACCTTACCTATCTCGAAGGCGAAGTTGCCCCGTATGCGGTTGGACTTCTGGAGCAAATAAGCACTATCCACCGGCTGTATATTTTACGACTCTCGGAAAAGAACTGGACGACACCGGGGCTGGACTGGCGTTATATCACCAGCAACATCAATGACGCTGCAGAAATGCAGGCAGGTAAGTCCATCATCGCTGCCGGTTTCTACGCTCTAAGCGGTACCGAAAACATCTTTTTCCAACGATTGTGGTCTGATGGGATACTCCATCCGATCCTTCACTCCGATCCGGCCCTTGCCAGAAAAGAGACAAGCCACTGGGCCGTATCAGAGCACAAGGCGTGGCTCCGTCGCTGGAGAGCCTCTGCCGTCATCCCTGAGACAGTGGTTGAGCGGGAGCACCAACCCGCCATTCGATTCTGTGAAGGGTTCGATCGCCATTCCCAACTTGCGGCCCTGTCGGACGACCTTGAAGGATCGCAACTACTGACGGACAGTGCCGTCATCCTTCCGGACGAAGGCGCACTCATGCCGGTCATGCATCACCTGCCCGAGGCAGACATCAACATTTCCATGGGATACCCACTTGCACGGACCTCCCTTGCCAGATTGATCGAAACGATCCTGCAACTCCAGGAAAACAGATTGGATGACGGCCGCTATTACTGGCGTGATATTGTCGATCTCATCCGCCACCCCTACCTTCGGCTTTTGGGACCGGAAGACAAGCCACTGCGCAAGGTTTTTCATGTTTGGGAAGCAGAGATTCGCATAGGAGAACGACACATTTCGCCACTGGCCTACATGCCACCGTATGGCGACACGGTTCTGGAAGGGGTTGATGAAGGGACTACCGAAGCCCTTCGCAAGAGTATTCTCGATCACTGCCTCATGGCATTTGAGTCTGTCTCCAATCTTGAGACACTGGGCAATGCGCTGAATTCGCTTGCCGCCATGCTCCATGAGCACGGGCATCAATTATGGTTGGATTATCTGGTCGATGCAGAATGCCTCTTCAGACTCACGACCTCAATCATTCCAGAACTCAGAAGCGTGGAAAATCGGACGGAACCATACAGTCAGTCCACCCTGTTCGCACTGCTCAGAAGACTCCTTTCTCAAGAGAGAGTATCATTCGAGCCCGAGCCGCTGGGAGGATTGCAGGTAATGGGTGTTCTCGAAACCCGCCTGCTGCATTTTCGCCGGTTGTTCATTCTCGATGCCGTGGAAGAACGCCTGCCGGGAACAGATGCCTACGACCCCCTACTTCCAGACCCGCTCCGCAAGCTGCTTGGCCTGCCTGATGCCAGGGAACGGGACAATGTTTCAGGATACAACTTTTACCGTTTGCTCATGGGGGCGGATGAGGCGGTCATCTATTATCAGAACGGTATCCAGCCGGGACTGCTTGATTCCAAATCATCACGCAGTCGATTCGTTGAACAGTTGCTTTGGGAACGGGAGCAAAAAGAACAACGAATCATTGAACCCGGTGATCCATTGATCCGAACTATGACCTTCTCTGTTGGGGCGCTGGTGAATGACAGCAAAGCGATATCCATCACAAGCACCATCAGAGATCAGTTGCATGCCCTTTTGGTCGATCAAGGCCTTTCGCCTTCTCGAATAGACCGATACATGCACTGCCCCAAGCAATTCTACTATTCCGACCTGTGCAAAGTCCGCCCCATAAAACAGGTTGATGAAGACGGCGATCGAAGCGAGTTCGGTTCACTGCTGCACGATGTTCTCCGTGAATTTCACGAGCCGTTCATTGGGCGCAAGGTGGACTTCAAGCATGTCGACTCCGCAAGCCTGCTCTCCTTGTTTGACGAGAGACTTAAATCGAGCAGCTTTTACAGACAGTTGGCCCTTGATACAAGAATGGCGCTACGTAAAACAGGCCACTTCCGGCTTGAACAATACCTGGACAGCCTGGAGCCGACCACTCTGCTTGGGCTGGAAGACCAACTGCGAACAGCGTTATTCGTTGATGGCAAAGATATTCCCATTAACGGGCAACTCGACCGCATTGAAGAGCGCGATGAAGGTGTGGTCATCCTGGACTACAAGACCGGCGGCGGAGTCCTGCCTCGAAAGAATATGTGGGAAGACATGGAGCTATGGGATCGAGTCCATGACTTCAAAACAGAGGAAAATGATGTTGATCTGTTGGCGGATATCGCCCAATCAGTTCAATCAGTCCAGCTTCCTTTGTATATGTATCTGTATCTCAATGAGAAAAACCAGACACCACATGATGCAGGGTTGATCAAATTAGCAGAGAACGGGAAATCCGAATTTGCATTCGGCCCGAAATGGACGGACCAGGAACGCCATGAAGCCATTGAGTCCATGACCCCCACTCTCATTAGCTGCATCATTCGGCACATGATGACTACGGATCAATTTTCACCAAATCCAGGAAAGCGCTGCGAATGGTGCGATTTCAAAATCCCCTGCGGACAATAGGAGGTTCAGATGCAATACAGCGAAGGTAAAATTGGACGAATATTCACTCTTCGGCTGGAAGATGACGACCGTATTCCCGATTGCATAGAGGCCTTTGCGGCAGAAAAAGAAATTAAAGCGGCCATGTGCACCATGATTGGTGGCGTGGATAAAGGGAATATCGTCGTTGGCCCTGAAGATGGTGCTTCCTCAACGATAGCCCCTATCCTCCACATGATCGACAACGCCCATGAAGTCGCTGCTATCGGAACGATAATAGCCGACGACGAAGGTAGCCCGCTTTTACATATGCACGCGGCACTGGGACGGGATGGCAAAACCCGCACAGGGTGTATCCGCCCCGGACTGGACGTCTGGCTGGTTGGAGAGGTGATCATCATGGAGATACTGAATCTGGACATGATTCGCAAAACCGATCCGCTAACTGGCCTGAAACTCCTGAGCAAGAGGTAGACAATGCATAGCGCCCAATTTGTCATCTGTGGTGCCGGAATTATTGGCTTAACCATTGCCCGAGAGTTGTTGGCATCAGGCGCTGACAGCATCATCATTTTTGACAAGGAAGAAGCCGTTGGCAAACATGCGTCAGGTCGCAACAGCGGTGTGCTCCATGCAGGTATCTACTATGATCCAGGCACCCTCAAGGCCCGAATGTGTCTGGAAGGCAATAGGCTCATGCAATCCTATTGTGAATCAAGACAGTTACCGCTCTTTAACTCCGGGAAAGTCATTGTAACCCGTTCCGAAGAAGAACTGGATACGTTGGACGAATTACAACAACGCGCCACCCAAAATGGCGGCGTGGTTGAAATGATCGACCAAAAGCGGCTTGCCGAGATTGAACCCAACGCAACAACCGTGCAACGAGCCCTTCATTCACCACTTACCGCAGTCGTAGACCCCAAAACGATCCTCCAATCCCTACAAAGAGATCTGGAGGCTTCGGGCAAAGTACAGTTTTTCTTCAACACACCATTTGAACAAGCCGATGAGAACAAGATTCTGACCACTCAGGACGCCATTGGCTATGAATATTTTATCAATGCTGCGGGAGCATATAGCGATACAATTGCCAAGGCATTTGGCGTTGGAAAAAACTATCGTCTTCTTCCCTTCAAGGGCATCTATCATGTTCTAAAAAAGCCGGCCGCCAAAAAGATTCAAGGCTCCATCTATCCTGTCCCAAACATCCGAAACCCATTTCTGGGAATCCACTTTACGCGGAATGTACATGGGGATGTCTATGTCGGGCCTACGGCTATTCCGGCTTTTGGCAGAGAGAATTATGGCATTTTGAAAGGGATTGACCGGGAGTTCTTTTCCATCCTCTTACGAGATATCGAGATGCTGTTGGAAAATGAAAAGTTCCGCAACATTGCCGCAGAGGAACCTCGAAAGTACTTATTCAAACACTTTTTCAATGATGCCCGCAAATTGGTCAAATATCTCGCCCCACATGACCTGCTTCCAAGCCCCAAGGTCGGTATTCGTCCACAACTCATAAATACGAAGAGTAAGGAGTTGGTCATGGACTTCGTGGTTCAAGGGCGAGCCAATACATTACATATATTAAACTCCATCTCTCCTGCTTTCACCAGTTCCATGTCCTTTGCACGAATGGTTGTAAAGGAGCATATCGGCTTGTAAGAAAGTTTGATTTAAACACGTGTTTACCTTGACTTGAACAACTTTTAGGCGCAAGTGACGTATAATTAGAAAATTCTAACGAGGTAAACCAATGAATCTACCCACTTTGTCGTTTGGCGAATTGAAGGCCAAACTTCCAATTATTCAAGGCGGTATGGGTGTCGGCATCTCCCTTTCCGGTCTTGCCAGTGCAGTAGCTAACGAAGGTGGAGTCGGCGTAATCGCCACTTCCATGATTGGCATGCGCGACCCGTTAAGGGCTAAAGATCCTGAAGCTGCTGACCATCGCGGTCTGATCGAAGAGATTCGAAAAGCCCGTGAGAAAATGACCGACGGTCTGCTCGGCGTAAACATCATGTGCGCGCTGACCAACTACGGAGACATGGTCCGCACCTCCATTCGTGAAGGTGTTGACGTCATCATCTCCGGCGCTGGACTTCCCCTGGACCTCCCCGGCTATCTTCGCGAGGTATCCGAGGACGTCAAAGCCGATGTAAAAACCAAACTCGTGCCTATTGTTTCATCCGGCCGTGCAGCTTCCATTCTGTGCAGAAAGTGGATGAACAAATTCGACTACCTGCCCGATGGGTTCGTTGTCGAAGGCCCCAAGGCAGGCGGACACCTCGGTTTCAAGGCCGAGCAACTGGATGATCCCAAGTACCAGTTGGAGTCCATTGTCAAAGAAGTCATTGATGCAGTCACTCCCTTCCGGGAAAAGCATCAGAAAGATATCCCCGTCATTGCCGCAGGTGGCGTGTACACCGGCGAAGATATTGCCAAGTACCTTGAGATGGGTGCTTCCGGCGTTCAGATGGGAACTCGATTCGTGGCAACGCATGAATGCGATGCTGACGAGGAATTCAAGCGTGCGTATGTCCAAGCCAAGGAAGAAGACCTGACCATCATCAAAAGTCCGGTCGGCCTTCCTGGAAGAGCATTGAAGAACTCATTTCTCGATGCAGTTTCCACCGGACTCAAGCAGCCCAAGAAGTGCGTTCACAAATGCCTGCATAGTTGTGCGGAGGAGAAATCCCCCTACTGCATCGCTCAGGCTCTCGTAAACGCCTACCGCGGCAAGCTGAAACACGGCTTTGCTTTTGCCGGTGCGAACGCATACCTCGTCGACAAAATCGTGACCGTCAAAGAGCTGATGAACAGCCTCAAAGACGAGTACGACCGCAGAGTCAAATAGATTGCTGCGACTATAGAATGCCGAAAGGCGGAATCGAAAGATTCCGCCTTTTTTTTGCCTTTTGGGCTGACACTAACCCTATACATAATCTTCCAGACTACTCCACCGTCAGGCTTGTGGGAGAATTAATTTAAGGGATGCAGTGATCTGCAAATAATTTGTGCCAAACCGTACTATTATAATTTCAACTAGAACAAATAGAGATATTCGATTACAAGACTAAAAAAACAAATGGAGGATTCACCTGTGAAAAAATTGATTATCGGAGCCCTGATGGCTCTCCTGATTCCCACACTGGCCCACGCAATGGGCTACAACTACATTTCTCAAGATGAAATGCGGTCTAGACTTGATGCCAAGGACCAGATGACTATTGTTGACATCTGCCCTATTGACCAGTTTGCCAAAGGGCATCTGCCCGGTTCCGTGGAAACCAACGCCTATCCGGTAAAAACCGACGAAGAGCGCGCAAAGATCGCCAAGGTCTTGCCCGAAATCAAGTCCTCCACAGAAGATGTCGTCATTGTTTGCCCTGGTGGACGTGGTGGCGCAAAGAGAACCTACGACTACTATGTCGAACAAGGTGTAGCAGAAAGCCGCTTGTTCATTCTGGAAAAGGGAATGAATGGCTGGCCTTACCAGACCGAATCCAAGTAAACGAAAAAAGGGGCTGCAAGGCCCCTTTTCTTATTGATATGCAGTATAAAACTATTCGAAACGACGGGCAGTAATGACCGAAACAGGATCGACAGGAACATCATCAAAGCCCTGATAGCTTTTTGTCTTACTCTTGCTGATTTTCACAGCCACATCCATACCGTCAATCACTTCTCCAAAGACACAGTAACCAAAGTTCTCGTCCTCTTCACCGGTATGATCAAGATCCGGGTTGTCAGCCACATTAATAAAGAACTGAGAGGTGGCGCTATGAGGATCAGGCAACCGGCCCATGGCAACAGTACCTTCGGTGTTCTTCAGGCCGTTTCCAGCTTCGTTCTCAATGGGATCACGGGTTTCCTTTTCTTCCATGGAAAAAGTCACCCCGCCAGTCTGAATCATGAACCCTTTTATCACGCGATGAAACAGTGTCCCATCGTAGAATTCACTATCCACATACTGCAGGAAATTTTCTACAGTCTTTGGTGCTTTATCAGGGAACAGCTCAATAAGGATCTCGCCTTCCGGTGTTTCCAGAAGAACCATTGGATTATCCATTTTCACTCCATTCTAGTGGGTTAGTCTCTTTCATCATCGTTGTGCCTGACTCCAGCACGTGGATGCGCCGAATCATATACCTGCATGATGCGCTGCATGTCCAGATGCGTATACCCTTGAGTCGTGGATATATTTTCATGCCCCAATAACTCCTGAACACTGCGTAAGTCTGCGCCGGCTTCAAGCATATGCGTGGCAAAACTATGCCGCAGCATATGTGGGTGAACATCCTTTGGCAGACCGGCCAACCGAGCCAGCTTGGCCACTATACGATTGGCGGCCCGACGATTCAATCGCTTGCCACTTCGGACTCCAATAAAAAGTGCCTGCTCCGCGTAATTGCCCTGCAACAGCGCATGGCGCTGCTCTATGTATCGCCGAATTCGATCGATCGAACTGTCACTGAGAGGAACGATGCGCTCCTTCGAGCCCTTACCCACAACCCGGATCACATCAGAGTCCACATCATTCAAATCCAGATCAATCGCTTCACTGATGCGCAGCCCAGAGCCATACAGCAACTCGGCCAATGCGATGTCGCGCAACCCTTCAGGGTCCGGCTCTATGTAGGTTTCCATCATGGAAACGGCCTGATCGACATTCAACACCTGTGCCTTACGCTTCTCCAGCTTCGGATTGCGCACTCCAGCGGTCGGGTCTTTGGATATGACCCTGTGTTTTTTCAGATACTTGAAATAAGCTCGCAGACTGGACAGCTTGCGCCCCATTGTCGACTTGGTCAGCCGCCTGCCATGCATTGCTGCCAGATACCCGCGCACATGGTCGCGATCAATCCTGAGCGGCTTGTCCAAGGACCGCTTGGAGCGGCCCAGAAATTCTTCGAACTGCTCAAGGTCTGTTCCGTATGAACGGATAGTGGCCTCGGAGTAGCCTTTTTCCACAGCAAGATACGCCAGAAAACCCTGGACCATATCGCCCCAAGATTTACTCTTTTCTTTGGTCAATGACATAACAGCTCTTGGGGTTTTCTTTGGCTTTTTTCTTCAGTCCCATGGCAATGGATGAGACTTCGCCATAATGCTTGATACGACCTTCGGAATTGACGACAACAGCTATGGAGACCGCCATCAAAGGAAAGACCTTGGTGTTTCCTTCCCTGTCAACGGATGTGATATTCCCTTTCTTGCGATCTTCCGGATCGTAAAAATGAGGCACGATATCATCAAAAGCCTTGATTATTCGCTGGCATGCATCTTCGACTTTGTCGGGAGGCAAAATAAACACAAAATCATCGCCCCCAACATGCCCCACAAAACTCATCACCCCCGGGTAGCTCCGAATGGTGTTCACGATTAACCGTGCCGACATCATCAGAATTTCATCGCCTCTGGAAAAACCGTATTTGTCATTGTAGGATTTGAAATAATCCAAATCACAATAGGCAAGAGCAAAATCTTCCTGATCATCGATGAGAGACTGTATTCTCTGGATAATAGAGGTGTTCCCGGGGAGTTTTGACAAAGGATTCGCGTCGAGTGCGCGCATGGCGCGACAGAGAGTCAGGTTGATGCGATCGCGCACCTCAGAAGGATTGAATGGGCGCACCAGAAAGTCATCCACTTCGACCTTGTTCCAATTCCATGGCTCTTCCACATCAACAGGGTCGACACACATGACAACAGGAAGCTGCCTGTAGACATTCTCACTTTTAACGAGATTGGCGACTTCCTTGCCGGAGATGTCCTGCAGTCTGTTATCTACGAGCAGCAGATCCGGTGGCTCATTGAACATGTGCTCGATGGCTGTTCCGCCATACTCGAACACACGAAATTCCAAAACATCCGGAGCCCAGAGACTTTGAAGCAATTCTGCAAGCGCCTTGTCCGGTGACAATAAAAACGCCGTCTGTTTGCGTTGAAAAAGCGATTCTTCCAGAGTTTGAGTCATGAGTGGAATCTAGCAGAGGTAGCGGTAATTAGAAAGTCAGATCAGACACCTCAAGGAATTGATCAGCCATCTCGTCCATGACTTTATCGAGGTCGGACATTTTAAAATTCAGCCCCATGAGAGCCTCCGGGCGGAGATACGCCGTCTGATCATCACCTGAATTCCCAAACTCGAAAAGACGAACCAGATAATCGCCGATATGGACCACGCAGGACATGGGTTTGTAGAACTCCGCTAGTTGTGGGGAGTGATGACGGCTCATGGCCTCGCGAATATTGGGCGGCAACCCCCAATGCCGTGCAAGCCACGCATTGATGCGATCATGCCCGAACCCGAGCACATCCTTTTCCGCCTCAAAATACGTCAGCTCTTTGGCTTTGACCGTATCTATGATCCGAGCATGCACATCCGGCAACTGAACTGCTGTGACAACTTTTCCAAGGTCGTGGAGCAACCCGGCCACGGCATACTCTTCCGGGTCTTCAAATCCGGCGCGACGGGCAATGATGTTGCAGGCGGTTGCACAGCCGAGGGAATGCTCCCACAACCCTTTCATGGCTTGAACCATCATATCGAATACCGAAGTGGAAATGATGATCCCGCGAATAACATTGAACCCGAGCAAAACAAGAGCATGCTGGATGGAGCTGATGCGACCGGGGAACCCGTAGATGGGCGAGTTGACCATCTTCAGCACTTTGGCAGAAAGCACCTGATCGGTGGCAATCACCTTGGCTATAGCTTCGCTGGATGTCTCGGGGTTCTCAATCAAAGTTGTCACTTCATCGAGGACATGAGGCAAGGTAGGCAAATCCTTAACCGCAAGGATTTCACCTTTGATGGTTGTTTTGAGATCCTGTTCCATTGTTATGCCTCACCATCGTTGTTGTCATCGATATTTTGAGCCGTGCTGTCCTCTTGCTCGGATTCCACCGCTTGCAGCGCCTTTTGTCGCGCTTCCTGGGCTGCAGCTTTCATTCCAAAGTATTGAGCCATCCGATTTTTTACACGCATCATCCATTTATCCGAGGTGTGCCTGCGAAACAGGTGATCAAGCCGCTCCTGACGCTCGGCATACTTGGTGCCGGCCCCTGCTCCTCCCATATCCAAAGGATGACCCTGAACCGTAATCCTATCGATCTTCATGTTACGCAACCGATCAATAAGGCTATCCGTCAACTCCATCCCTTCAGCCATGATGGTCATACCACCTTCTTTGGTGACGGGCTTGGCCAACTTCATACCGGGCTCTGCAAGGTCGATTGGTATTTTCTGCATAAGGGATTCTATCAGATAAAAGGGATGATCCAAGAAACAATATCCATATGTAACAGCAAAGACATGACAGCAATAACTGAAGAAGACTAGGAGAAGGTGTTATCCCTCTTTGGCAAGATACCACATCCCCGGCAATTGACGAACCGCTCCACGAATTTCGAGCATTAACAGAACCTTGCTGATTTTTGCAGAGGTCCACTCAAGCGCCCTGCTCATTTCATCTATATGAACCCTGTCAGAAGCCTCAAGCATTCGCATGACTTCCAGTTCTTCCGTGTTCAGCTGTATCGACTGACGCTCCACGGCTGTCGGTCGCTTGGTATGCGTTTCAGCATGTCGCTTATCCCCAGGAAGCACAGACTCGACAATCGCCTTTTGCTTTTCACTAGAAGCTGTCTGAAAAGAGCAGGAGGAAGTCTCTAGGTCATTATCCAAAGAATCTGTTATCCCCTGCACATCTTCCGCATCCGATTCAGGATCAGGGATATCAGCCAGCTCTCTTGCAAAGTCATAGCGAAGTATTTCAACAATATCTTCCGCACTTTCAACCAATGCCGCACCTTGCTTTATCAGTCGATGACAGCCAGTGAACGTCGGCTGACCAAGAGGACCAGGAAGAGCAAACACATCCTTCCCCTGCTCCGCGGCTAAACGAGCAGTAATCAGACTGCCGCTTTGATGCGCAGCTTCTGCAACCAATACACCGAGAGACAAGGCACTGATCAACCGATTTCTAACGGGAAAATTCTTGGCCCGAGGCTTCTCGCCCGGCCCGAACTCTGTTACGACCAGTCCTTTGGCATTCAATGCTTTGCGAACATCAAGGTTGTCGTATGGGTAGTCAATGTCCAGCCCACACCCAAGCACAGCGATACTGCTGCCAATCCCCTGCAATCCACCCAGGTGTGCCTGGCGATCAATGCCCAAAGCCAGCCCCGAAACAACGGTAATCCCCACTCCAGCCAACTGAGCACTTATGTTGCGAGCGGCCCGGAGTCCCAAGGACGTGCACTCCCGAGCACCAACCACAGCAATTCCGGGGTTCGACAACAGGGTCAAATCACCTTGATAATACAGTGTCAAAGGGGGGTCGTGCAGGTTTTTGAGTGCATCAGGATAATACTGATCATTCCAAGTCAGCACTTCCATCGAAGTACGCTTGGAGGCCTTGAACTCCAACTCGGCCTTTTCTCGCCAAACCTCCCCAATGCAGCCCTGAACAGCTTTGGCAAGAAAGTTACTTTTTACCCCTTTGGCCTTCCAGGTTGAAGCTTGTTTAACAGCATCATAAGCACTCGGGTAAATACTCAAAAGCTGCTTGAACGCCACAGGCCCCAATCCAGGGGTATGCTTTAACGCCAGGCAGGAAAAGAACTCTTTATCGCTATTCATCTATTGGATCTGGAAAAATGCTTACCCACCAAGGCGTTTGAGTTCCTTGCGGGCCAGAGCTGCCGGGTTCGACTTGGGAAAATCCTCGACCAAGGCACGAAGATAAAACACGGCGTTATTGGGATCGCCAACGCGATCATAGGACATTCCAATCTTGAGCAGTGCTGCCGCCGCTTTGGAATGCTTGGGGTATCTTCCCGTTACTTCCTTGAAAGCAAGTATGGCTTGGGGATATTGCTTCTGGGAATAATATGTCTCGCCAGACCAATACAGCGCATTGGGAACAAGGTCACTGTTCGGGTATTTCTTTACAAAAGAATCAAAGCTGGAACGCGCCTTATCGAAATCATCGTTGTTGTATAAAGCGAGAGCCGCTTCGTAGGATGCACTTGGACCTGCTTTTTTGGGAGTAGGAGCAGGTGCGTCTTTGGGCTTGGTACGTTCTACGACTTTGGGTTCGGGGATGACAGGAGGAGGCCCTGGAACTTCATCCCACGGTTTTTCCTCGCTGCTTTGAGCAACAGGTTCATCAGCCTGAACTTTGTCCCCCTCAACCCAGGCACCCTCTTCCGGCTTGAGATCAGAGACCCAACCGCTCTCCGTGTTGCCATTCGCCATTTCCGGATCTGCAGTTGCGACTTTATTCGCCCCCATCATCTCTTCAAGGGCAAGCAGCTTGGCCTCAATTTCGGCAAGGGAATCCGCGTTGGCATCAGCCTGACGCCGTTGCTCTTCCTTCATATTGAGAAAGCTCTCTTCAAGGCTCTGTATTCGCCACTCGGTGCTGGCTGTCGTTGTAGCTGCGTTTTGCTTCATTGCCCCACACGCAGTGAGCAAAGAACAAGAAAGGGCAAGCAGGACGAACTTCAGATAATGCATGCAACAGTCTCCCGTATTCCATCGTAGAACATTTACCGAGAGATAGGCGATCAGCGGTTTTTTTGCAAGGAATCGTTGATGATTTGGTAATGGTTCCTGTAGTCGTAAATCTTGCATCCTGCCTGTTTTTGAGGCAAGTAAGGCACGCGACAGCAGTAAATGCATTGCAAATCCCTTTGGAGAAGACACCACAATGACTATGAATGAAACCCTGATGATGACGGCCATGATGATGGCCCCGGCGTTTTTCAGTCTGATCGGCATGGCTGTATTCGGCAGTCCGGTTGTTTCGCTGCTCGGTGAAATAACAGCCAAAACAAAAAAACGAGTCTTCTACGACAAGTACGGTCAGCAAACAGCAACTATGGGCGCAGTGCTTCTCGTCGTATTCATTCTTGTGGAAGCCGTTGGAATCGGGCTGCTGTATCAAAAATACCCAGACCTCCTTGCGTCCATGGTATCGGCAGACTCTCCGCTCAAGCTGGCAGGAATCGCTCTGGCAGCCTTCCTGTTGTTAGGCGTCCCCTATTCGCTTACATGGAAACAACTTCGCAAGAGCAAAGGTCTCCACATGGCAATGGGATTTGGCGCCTGCGCAGCGGTCATAGCCATGTTTGTCCTCGGCATTCCGGCAAAGCTGAGCATTGCCGTCACTTCTTCAGCCGAACAGACAATGCAACTGACGCCACTGCCACTCATCGCCATGTACCTTTTCTTCATGGTGTCCGCAGCAGCAGGAATGAGCTGCGCCTACCTCGTCATCAGGCGTCATAAAGATGATTTTGGACGCGACTACTACAACTTTGCACTTAAGCTTGCCTCCCGCTGGGCACTTATTCCCATGATTGGTTTCCTCGCATGTCAAGGATGGCTGTTTGCCACACTGCCGGAAGGTATCAAAACACTCGTTCTTGAGACTCCACTCGGCATAGTTTGGGGAGCCAGCGCTTTCTTTGGACTGCTTTGTCTGGTCATATGGGGCCTGATCGCCCGCAGTTCATCTCCTTTGCGGATCAAAGGGCTGACATTCACAGGAGTCCTTTTGCTGTGGCTGGTGCACACAGGAAACGCATTGCTGTTCGTCAACTTCATGTCCATGTCCTAAATCGACACGCTCTGAACCTTTTCAGATCTCAAGCAGAAACAAGACAAAAAAGGCCGGGAAGAATCTTCTTCCCGGCCTTTTTATTGGTTCTTTATCTATCTAAGCTTTAGTCGGCGGCAAACCAGCGCCTATGGGCGCTGTCTCCTGCTTGCGTCCCAACTGAGTGGACAAGCTGTATATTTCGTGAGGATCAAGGATCAAGACCACTGAACCGTCACCCATAATCGTGGCGCCGGACAGTCCCTGCAAATTGAAGTTGTTCAGGTATTGACCCAAGGGTTTGATGACAATCTCCTGTCGTTCAAGCAGCCTGTCAACAACAAGCCCAAGGCGACGGTCGTTGTCCTGAATAACTACCATCGGCAATACTTCGCGCTCATCTTCCTTCTGTGGCAGACCGAGCAGCTCCGAAAGTTCAACAACACCGAGCACTTCACCACGCAAGGTAACCGCTTTGCGCTTGTTGACATCGGAAAGCTTATCAACATCAATCTTGGTTGTTTCCGATACGGCATCCAGAGGAATGGCGAACGTATCTCCGGCGACCTGCACCATGAGTGCGTCAATAATGGCCAAAGTCAACGGCAAGGTCAGGGTCAACTTTGTCCCTTTACCAACTTCGGACTGGGTATGAACGCTGCCTTTGAGATTCTTGATATTGGTTTTGACGACATCCATGCCGACTCCGCGACCGGAAATATCAGTGACCTTCTCGGCAGAGGAAAAGCCTGGCGCAAAGATGAGATCCAGGGCTTCGCGATCGTCCATGGCGTTGGCCTCTTCAGGTGTGATCACCCCTTTACGGATGGCAACCTGCTTCAGCTTTTCGGGATCCATTCCCCGACCGTCGTCCTCTACCTCAATGGCAACGGAGTTCCCCTTGTGGTAGGCACGCAACCAGACGTGGCCCTTAATGGACTTGCCTGCCGCTATACGGGCCTGCTCATCTTCGAGGCCGTGATCAACAGCGTTTCTCACCAGGTGAACGAGCGGATCACCGATTTCCTCGACCACAGATTTATCAAATTCGGTCTCTTCGCCTTCCATGATCAGTTCAACCTGTTTGCCCGACTTTCTGCTCAAATCTCTGACAAGACGGGGGAAACGGGAGAAAACAGACTGAACCGGAACCATTCGCACCTTCATGATCGTGTCCTGAAGATCATCGGATATCCGAGCCATGGCGTATGTGGTTTCGGTCAACTGTTGCGCAACCACATGGACATCTTCATGGCCTTCTTCAAGGGCACGAGCGAGCATGGCGTAGCGATTACGGTTGATGATCAATTCACCAATCACATTCATCAAATGGTCAAGCTTGTGATGATCAACGCGAATGGTACTCGATGCTTTGACTTTAGGGGCCTGAGGTGCTGCCGCAGCTTTGGTGGCAGCCGGGGTCGCAGGCTTTGCTGCCGCTTTAGGAGCAGGAGCGGGAGGAGTGGAGGCCACAGGGGCTGGCTTCTCCGAAACCTGCTGTTGCGGTTCAGCTGGGACCTCTGCAGGCGCAGACACTTCCTCCACCTGAGCCGGTTCAGGCGCGGGCTTGGAAGGTGCGGGAGATACCTTTTTGGTTGCCACATTTTTTGTAGGATCAGGCGCAGCAGCACCACTCACCTTCTCCAGGGCAGCCAGAAGCATATCTTTCAGAATAGCAAATTCCTGATCAAGGATATCGAGCATCAGGGTGAAGTCCATATCGGTCTTTCGTCCCTGATCGACGAGGCCGACGGTACGACCTGCGTATTCCTTGATGTCATCAAGCCCCATGTAGCCAGCTGAATTCTGGATAGTTTGAAAAGTCCGGAAAAGAGCATCAACCATATCAGGCTGCCCTGCATCTTCCCGCAACATTTTCAATGCAATAGCTGCACTTTCCAATTGTTGATTAATGGTGGAGACAAACAGTGAAACATCTTCTGGATCATAATCACTGGAAGAAATATCTGCGACAGTCTCTTCCCCGCCCTTGGCATCTGAGGTCTCAGCCTTGTCAGCGGAGGCCTTGCTACCATTTTCGATCAATCCCTGCACTTCAGAAACATCCCCTTCTTCAGTAACCTTTTGCAGCATCTGGACCATCACACTTGTATCGATGGGGCTGACCTTATTGGACTCAGTGTCAACTTTGGACACGAGTTCTTCAATAAGGTCCACTGCTGCCAGCAATAAATCGAACAACCCCTGTGAGCAGGGCATGTCCCCTTTACGAACATTGTTGAGAAGAGTTTCCGCCTCATGCGTCAAAGCATTCAACTCTTTAAAACCAATGATACCGCTGTTTCCTTTTAGATTGTGGAAATAGCGGAACGTGTCATTGATCAGCTCGTCGTCACCCTCGGGCTCACCCTCCAGCGCCAAAAGGCACCGGTTCAAATTTTCAATAATTTCTTGAGCTTCTTCAAGGAAGTCAGCCAGGTGACCTTCTCCCACAGTAGTCAAAAGGTAGGGCGTATTGTCAAAGTTCGGGTCCGGCTGGGGGCGGAATGATGTTGTCATACCTTCGTTTCCTATATCACTCTCCGCGATGGAGGCATCAGATTCTACGGGGGCAGCGTCTTGATCTGCAGTGACTTCTTCAACAACCACCGGATCAGGACTCACCGCTGGAGCCGCATCATCCAGTTTACCTTCCAAAGCCAACTCGATCTTTTCAATGATAGGTGCGGTGTCAACATCGCCTTCAACACCTGTGCTCTCAAGGTTCTCCACCATGACACGTAAAGCATCGGTGGCAGAAAGGATCAAATCCATGATGCTCTCTGTTACCTGCATGGAGCCTTGACGTAACTCATCGAGGATATTTTCGGCTTTATGGGCCAAACCATTGATCTTATTTAATCCGAGAAATCCAGATGCCCCTTTGAGAGAGTGCATCGGTCGAAAAATCTCATTAAGAAGCCCGAGATTCTCCGGCGACTTTTCCAGCTCAAGCAAATTTGGCTCAATTGTCTCCAAATGCTCTTTCGCTTCAACAAAAAAGTCAGCTAATATTTCCGAATCAAGAAATTCCTGGCTCATCAAACACCTTTGTTCCTTTGGCTAACCTGCTCAAGATCGAGAAGATACAGCGCCCTACGCCCATAATACTACCCGAGTAACATTTTCACATTACGGACAAGCTTTTCAGGCTGAGCTGGTTTGACCATGTACAGATTGGCCCCCATGGTCAAGCCTGTTTGAATATCCTTATCCTGACCTTCGGTGGAAAGGACAACAATAGGTATGTCCTTGTAGGCATCCTGTTCGCGCACAGTCTTAATGAAAGTCAGCCCGTCCATACGCGGCATGTTGACATCTGAAACAATCAGATCGACTTCAGATGCGCTATAGAGTTTCTCGAGGCCATCCAGCCCATCTTCAGCGGAAGTGACTTTGAAGCCTTCCTTTTTCATTATAAAAGCTACGAGGTTACGTACGGTTTTCGAATCGTCCACTATGAGTATATGTTTCGCCATAACTCTTCGTTACCTCCGTTACGCGGATTGTGTGTTCTCTATTGCTCAGGTAACTATGCCTGTTTATCTACCATGTTGCCAGTTTTGCATTAATCCGGACCCAAGAAGGGAAAGCTAGTCTTCCTTCTTGTAAATGATAGCTCCCGGATGATGCACAGGCTTAAAAGCCCGTGATATATTGTGTAGCGATTCGGAATGCCCAATAACCAAATAACCGCCAGGGACAAGGTTGTCATAAAATGAACTGATAACCTGTTTTTTCATGTCATCGTCGAAGTATATGATAACATTACGACAAAACACAATATCAGATCGCTCAATACGCCGGATTTGACCACGATCCTTCAAGTTGATTTGACTGAACTGAACCAGTTTCTTCACTTCCGGCTTGATCGAGTTGCTCCCGTTGTCCATGTCGAAATACCGTTGAGCAATTTCCGGCGGCGTGGTCCGAAGCGTATAGTCGTTGTATAGACCGCGACGAGCAGACTCCAACACGCGCTCGGACAAATCGTTAGCAGTAATTTTGATATCCCACTGACTGATTTCCGACTTCAGTATTTCATGCAGTATGATCGCGATAGTATATGGCTCTTCACCTGTGGAACAGCCCGCCGACCATATACGCAACTTTCTGCCTTTCTTCCTGCACCCAGCCAGCACATCCTTCAGGATATTATGCTGAAACACTTCAAGCTGAGGCGGGTTTCGATAAAAACTGGTTTCATTGGTTGTTATGACTTCAAAGAGTTTTTTCAACTCCCGGTCCTTACCAACATCAAACTTCAAGTAATTGTAATACTCGTCAAAACTCTTGAGATTGAGCTTCTTCAGCCTGTTCCCAAGTCGATTTTCCAGCAAGTATTTACGATTATCAGCAATGTAGATTCCACATTGCTCATAAATATAGTCCCTTAAGCTCTGGAACTCCAAGTCAGAGACCTTGATGTCCTTGCCAAGGGTGATTGTCTTTGAAAAAAGCGACGACATGCCCCGCCTACTCCTGGGAGTCCTGAATATTATTTATGGCGTTCTCAGCAGCGCTTACCAGCTCATACTCGTCACTATCAGTTATGGCGAGCAAAGCCCTGAAGGCATCCGAACCACCAATGATTCCCAGCGACTCGATGACTTTCATGACGACAAAACGGTTGGGATTATCAAGCATCTCGATGAGTTTGCCCACAGCTTCCTGACAACGGTGCTCGCTCAAGGCATCCACTGCACGAATCTTAACCCAGTCATCTTCATCGTCCAAAGCGCCGACCAGTTCTTTGACAAAAGATTCATTGAAGCACTTGCCCAGTATCTCAACCACTGTCAGGCGAACGTCCTTACTCTCGTCATTCAGCCTCCCCAAAACCAGGGCTCGCCAGTCATCATCGACCTGGCACCCTTCGGCCATGGCCTCGACAGCTACCTTGCGAATATCCGGGATTTCGTCTTCCAGGGCTTTTTTAAGAATGGCAATATTATCCTGAGCATCAATACGACTCAATGCATACGTTGCCATAAGGCGATTCAATGGATCCTCGCTCTCGAACATCTCTTTGAACCGATCTTGAACTTCAGTAGTTCCAATGGCTATACAGGCATCAAGAGCCGCCTCCTTGACGTCATCATACTGATGGCCGAGCAGGGGGAAAATCAAATGGGCACACTCTTCAAGTTGCAGCTTTTCCCCAAGGAGATAGGCTGCGGACTTCAAGACAGTACCATCTGTGTGCTCTTCAAGAATTCGGATAAAGAAGTCTTTGGATGACTCATTGGCCTGCTCTGCTGCAATGGCTACAATCTGCCGCTGTACCTGCAATCCAACTCTCCAAAAGGCATCAATGAGAAGATTGCAGACTTCCAAGTCTTCCGTGCAGGCGTTGGGGCTGATCCTCGAAAGGACCTGTACAGCCACCTGAGCGACCTTTTGATCTTCGTCGAACACACCTTTTTTCAACGCATCCGTAACACCGATGTGCGAAAGGCTGTCTATGGTCACCGCCAATCGCTCGTGATCGACATCGGGATCAAGAGACTGAGCAATCTTGAGCATCCCTTCGGAAGCTTTTTCACCGCCCACATAAGCCAATCCCTGAATTGCCGCATCCTGCGTTTCTTCATCTTCGTCCTCAAGGGCGACAAGAAGATATTCTCGGAAACGTGCTCGCTCTTCGTCACTAAGCAATGTCAGTGACTTGCCACCAAGAATTTTTACAACGGATTTAACTATCTTATTGCGAAGAGCCGTATGGGAGTTATCGATCCTTTTCAGCAGCATGGAAACGGCTTTGACGTTCCCCATTTCGCCAAGAGAATCGATGATCATGGAAGCCACGAGATCTGAGGCGCTATCCAGCGTCTTCACCAGCGCATCAACAGAGCTGGCGTGGCCTATTTTGGTCAATGCTTCAATAACCGAATACTGGACCCACTCTTCATCGTTGATCGCCTTGTTCAGGCATGGAGCAGCTTCGTCCATTCCCAACTCCCCGAGACTCACGGCAGCCTGATAGCGAACATTGACTTCCGGGTCCTTGAGCAATGCATCACACAAAGGTTCAACAGCTAGCAGGCTATCCGTGGAACCAAGGATGTCTGCCGCAAAAATACGTATATCCGGGTCTTCATCGTGGACCAGTTCAATGAGGGATGGCATGTCCTGGCATCCTACTTCGCGCAGGATGTCCATGGAAAGGTTACGGACAGGCGCTTCATCGGAACGAAGCAAAGGCAGCACCGCGCGTACTGTCTCCTTTCCTCCAATCATCCGCAACGAGCTATCTGCCGCCTCCTGAATGCCCAAGTGATTTGTCAACAACAACTTGGCGAGCTGATCGACCGCCTCGACGCAATTGTTTTCTCCGGCACGAAACGCCCCCTCACGAATGACTTCTTTATCTTCACTGTTCAGTAAGGCTAGGTATTCAGTGCATTCAGCCATGTTGTCATCTCCATGTTCTGGTCTTGTATTCAGTGCTCGTCGATTGGCTATACGAACAGGTAATCCGTGATGGTGCCAGCCAGGTCGTCCAGGTCAACCACCTCGTCAGCCAGGTTTTCATCAACAATGGCTTTAGGCATACCATACACGACACATGTATTGTCGCTCTGGGCCAAAGCCTTGCCACCCTTGTTTTTCAGATCACGAATCCCTTCACAACCATCACTGCCCATCCCCGTCAATATCACTCCCAGCGCCCTTCGCCCGACAGCCTCTGCAACAGAACTGATCAGGACGTTGGCAGAAGGTTTGTACAGGGCATCAGCAGGCTGATCCGTTACGACGATGTTGATGCGGCTTATCTTTTGATCAAGGATGATGTGTTTTCCACCAGGAGCCACGTATGCATGACCGGGTTTGAAAACGTCACCATTCTCCGCTTCCTTCACTTTGATTTTACTTACGCCATCCAGACGCTGAGCAAAAGGACCAGTGAAGGCCGCCGGCATGTGCTGGGCAATGAGAATGCCAGCTGGAAAGTCTTCCGGGAGAGAAGAAAGAATTCTTTGGACAACAGGAGGACCACCAGTAGATACCCCAATGGCCACAACGTCACGTACCGGGCGTCCTTTTCGAGCCTTGGTCTGACTTACAGAAGGGACAGGTCGAGCGACAGGCCTGCGAGAAACGGCTCTATGGCGCATTTGTCGAGCAGCAACTGTTTTGACTCGCTCGATCAAATCCTTTTCGATCTTGATGATATCCAATGAAACTTTGGAAAGCTGCTTCGGGATGAAGTCCACAGCACCAAGCTCCATGGCCTTGAGTGTGGCTTCCGCGCCTTCGGTGGTCAAGGAGCTGACCATCAACACAGGTCTGGGTGCTTCCATCATTATGTGCCTCAATGCGGTCAAACCGTCCATTTTCGGCATTTCGATGTCCATGGTAACGACATCGGGATTCAACTTCCGCACCATCTCAAGGCCTTCCTGACCATCACGAGCTGTGCCGATCACCTTGATTCCGGGATCTTTATCAAGCATCGTGCTGATGGCCTTCCGCATAAATGCGGAATCATCCACGACAAGAACGTTAATCACTCAACTATCTCCTGATTTTCCCCGACTATACATGTCGATCCGTCAAGCCAGCTCTACACAGTTATCCACAATCTGAATACGCTATCAATCAACGCGGGGTACAAAACGTAATAATTAAGCTGAAATGATAGGCGTAATTACTATGTTTGTCTATCATGTTAAATGAAATTATATTTTTACCTTGCCTTTTGAGCATTGCTACGCTAAACACCCCTCTCACGACATCGGGATGTGGCTCAGTCTGGTAGAGCGCTGCGTTCGGGACGCAGAGATCGGAGGTTCAAATCCTCTCATCCCGACCAGAAAAAACAGGCACTTACGAAATTTCTCGTAAGTGCCTTTTCTCATTTGTAGACCAGATTTTTGATTGTGGTCACACTTGAACTATTTGGTTTTCTGTCACATTTCTAGCCACTCCTTGTGGTGACAAGACAGAATATGAGCAAATATTAAATAACTATAAAGTCTCTATCGTTGCGCTCTCGGCGGATGCAGTTACATGCGCCTCCCCCCATCCTTTGGACCACTGATCGGTCATTTTAAGGTGGAGCCCGGCGTCCGAGTTTGTGCCTCCTTAGAGGCGGTTCGCCGTAGCCGTTGTGGAGCGTAGCCCGTCCCCGTAGGGGCGGCCCGAAGGGCCGAGGGCGGAGCGGAGCAACGGCTACGAGCCAAGTCAATGAACATTCAAGTTGCTTCTGTATACGGCAGCGGGAGTTCTTTTGTCCAACGACGAATGACCGCGCTCCTCGTTGTAATACCTAAAATAGCGCGTAAGCCCATGGTATAGCTCGATTCCATCACAGTACGCCCTAGGGTAAATATCCTCATATTTCACCGTCCACCACAGCCGCTCTATGAAGACATTGTCGATTGCGCGACCTTTGCCGTCCATGCTGATTGCAATTCCCTTGCTCTGCAAAACTCCGGTAAATTCACGACTCGTGAACTGCGCTCCCTGGTCCGTGTTGAACACCTCCGGCGTAGAAATGCGCAAAGCCTTGTTGAGCGCCTCCACGCAGAAAGAACTATCCATCGAGTTCGATAGCTCCCAAGCCAGCACGAAGCGGCTCCACCAGTCTATCACTGCCACCAGGTACAGAAAGCCGCGCTGCATGGGGATGTAGGTGATGTCAGCGCTCCAGACTTGATTTTTCCTCTCAATGGCAACTCCTTTCAGCAGATACGGAAACACGGGATGCTCCGGATTGGGGACACTCGTATGCGGCCCTGGAGTGATGGCTTGCAAGCCCATCAGTTGCATCAGTCGCTCAACTCGTTTGTGGTTGACTTGATGGCCTTGGGTCTTCAGCCAATCCGTCATGCGCGGCGAGCCGTAATCCGGCTGACGCAGATACTGCTCGTCGATGAGACGCATCAAGGCTAAATTTTCATCGGATTCGGCTACAGGCTTGTAGTAAAATCCCGAACGGGAAATGCCTGCCAACTTGCATTGCCGCCGGATGGAATACTCCCGATCTGGTTTGATCCACTGGCGGCGCACCTCAAGCGGCAGGCTTACAACTTTTTTTCAAGCCACTTGATGTCCATCTTGAGCCGACCGATCTCCTCAAATAACGGTGCGGTTATCTCCTCCTGGCTTTTGGCTTTCTTGCCACTGGAAAAGATGTCATCGACATTCTCAAGGAGCTGCCGCTTCCACGTGGAAATCTGATTGGGGTGCACTTTGTACTCCGCAGCCAGTTGCGCAAGCGTCTTCACGCCACGAATCGCCTCAAGTGCGACCTTGGCCTTAAACTTGTCCGAATGTTTCCGTCTTTTGCTGCTCTTTGTCATGCGTCCTTCCTTATCGGTTTAAGGA
Source organism: Pseudodesulfovibrio profundus (assembly GCF_900217235.1). Classification (NCBI taxonomy): domain Bacteria; kingdom Pseudomonadati; phylum Thermodesulfobacteriota; class Desulfovibrionia; order Desulfovibrionales; family Desulfovibrionaceae; genus Pseudodesulfovibrio; species Pseudodesulfovibrio profundus. The sequence goes on from NZ_LT907975.1 coordinate 998,683, forward strand.
CGCAGATTCCACCTTAACCAGTGGTCCGAATTTCGGGGGAAAGCGCAACAACCTGCATCATATACCGCACTGTTCAGCAGGTTCAAAGTTACTCCCGGCAGGAAAGACAACCAAATCCTCAACATCCTGACATATCCCAATCTGTTGCCCAATAGCGTGTTGATGGTGGCTCGGCACCAAGGCCTGGACCTCTTCACCGCTATCCAAACGAAGCGTATACAGGATTGTCGCACCACGAAAGGTCTTGGCCATAATAGTCGCCTCATGCGGGCTGTTGTCGTCATGCACAATGTCCTCGGGACGAATAAGCAAACTCACCTCGCACCCCACACCACAATGAGAGGAGAACACCCCTTCCAATACTCCAAGCGCGCATTCGAGGGTGCCATCACCGGTAACTTTCCCCGTAATGAATGCCCCCTCGCCGACAAAACCTGCGACGAGTGTATTGCTCGGATGATGATAGACGGCATTAGGTGTATCCCATTGCTGCATTTCGCCACACGAAAGGACACCAACTTTGTCTGCCATAGCAAACGCTTCATTCTGATTATGAGTAACCATAAGCGCCGTAATGGACCGGGCCTTAAGAATTTCCCGGATTTCCGATGACAAGGTTTCCCGCAGTGCGACATCAAGATTCGAAAAAGGCTCGTCCATAAGTAACAGCTTGGGTTCCGGCGCCAAAGCTCTCGCCAGTGCAACCCGCTGTTGCTGGCCACCAGACAATTCATGCGGGAACTTATCTTGCTCACTGGCAAGACCGACTGTCTCCAGTAGTTCAACAACCCGCTGCTTCTTCACCTCGGAGGAAGCGCCAAGCAAACCAAAAGACACATTGTCCGCCACGGAGAGATGCGGGAACAAGGCGTAATCCTGAAACACCATGCCTATATTGCGATTCTCAGGAGCCACAGACGACGGACCGGATACAATCTGCCCATCGATAACGATACTGCCGCCAGCGATATCCTCGAATCCTGCGATGGTGCGCAAAAGAGTCGTCTTGCCGCACCCACTGGGCCCCAGCAAACAACCAATATCCCCCTCATTCAAGGAGAAGGTGACATTCCTCACCACATGCAACTCATCGTAAAATTTATTTATGTTGCGTACTTCGAGAAGAGATTTCGTCATAACTATTTCTCCGACTGCCGCGTGAGCAACAGCACCGGTAAAAGCCCGACAAGAATGAGAACGACAGCCGGAATGGCCGCCAGCTCCCACTCTCCCTCGGATGTATATTCATAGATTTTAACGGACAGAGTGTCCCAACCGAAAGGTCGCATCATCAACGTTATGGGCATTTCCTTCATGACATCCACCAGAACGAGAATGGCACCAGTCATGAGGCCCTTGTTTAGCATGGGAAGATAGATTCGGCGCAACAAGGCCGCCCCTGTAACTCCCATCGTGCGAGCTGCTTCGCCGATGGATGGCGTAATGCGCTGCATGGCAGCGTCCACAGACCCAAACCCGGCGGCAAGAAAACGGATCGCATAGGCAACAATCATCAACCCCAAAGACCCTTGAATGAAAGGAGCTGGCTTGGTTCCTGTGACCCACGCGACAAACGCAATAAGACCGTTGTCCAGCCATGCTGCCGGGATGAAAATCCCAACGGCCAAAACCGTGCCAGGCAAGGCATACCCTAATGTCGCTATGCGAGAGGTCCAGGTAATTGTCGTACCGGGATCATTACGTTTGGCAAACGCCAGGACCATTGCCGACATAGTAGTGACAACAGCACCGACCAATCCCAGTGACAGCGTCTTAACACTGTAGTCAAAATATCTGACGGTATCGGGACCAACGACTTCCCACGCCCACATGCCAAGTTGAATGCACGGGATGACAAAGGCCAGTAGAAAGACAAGTGAGGATGCTCCGAAAGCACTCCACCTCCACACACCCGAAAGTTTGATCCGATCCGCCTGACTGGATCGCCCCGCCTCGGTGTAACGCATACGGGTACGCAACCGCTGTTCCACAACCAATGCCGTCAATACGAAAATAGCGAGTACGGAAGAAATCTGGGCAGCACTTTCCAACGAAAAAAGACCAAACCATGCCTTGTAAATAGCGGTGGTGAAGGTGTCATAGTTGAAGATGGAAACAGCACCGAAATCAGCAAGAGACTCCATACAAACTAGCACCAGCCCTGCGGCAACAAATGGTCGAGCCATGGGCAGAGCCACTTTGAAAAACGCTCTTGAAGGTTTCATCCCTAACGTACGAGCTGCTTCCATGGCAGTCCTTCCCTGAGTCATAAAAGCACTACGGGCCATCAGGTATACATAGGGATAAAAGGCCAGTGAGAGGATGGAGGCCACCCCGAAACCGTTACGGATGTCAATGAATCCAATAGAAGGGAAAGCGGCCCGGAGTGCGGTCTGCACAGGCCCGGAGAAATCAAACAGACCAAGATACACAAAGGCGAAAACATATGGTGGAATGGCAAACGGCAACACCAATGCCCATGCAAAAAACTTGCGCCCCGGATAGTCACACGCTCCGGTGAGCCACCCCAACCCCACCCCCATGACGGCTGTCAATGGGACAATGCAGGCAAGTAGGAGCGCAGTATTGGAAACCAGTGTACCGAGTACATTTTCGACAAGGTGCTTCCACACTTCCTGTTGGGGGACCAACAGATGCCCGACGATCACAAGCAACGGAACTGCGGCTGCCAAAGCAAGCAATACAGCTCCGAAGAACCAGCCAGGCGACTGGAAGTGGAAAAGACGCCGCCGGGAAAGAAATCCTCCCTCCCCAGCGGCACGTGCTTTCAAGGTATGTGGCATGACCTACTTGTAGCCTGCACGATCCATCAGCTTGATGGCAGCAGCCTGATATTCGCCGTATTTGGCAACATTCATTGGGTTACCCTTGAACTCACCCCAGGAGGCGACCAAGGGATCGGCCTTGACGGATTCGTTAGCCGGAAACTCCTGATTCAAAGAAGCGAACTTACCTTGCGCTTCGGCAGAGGAAAGCCACTCAAGAAGCTTGACGGCTTCAACCTTGTTCTTGGCATGCGTGGTAACACCTGCGCCGGAAACATTCATATGGACGCCAGTAGTAGCCTGGTTGGGCCAGTAGATAGCCAATGGCAGGTCAGGGTTCTTTTTGATCAGACGACCAAAATAGTATGTGTTGACGATGGTAACGTCACCGACACCGGCAACAACGGCTTCGATGGCCTTTGTATCACTGGCGAACGGGGCCACCGGCATGTTGGCAACCCAGGACTTGACGATCTTCTCGGTTTCGGGCTCACCCTTTTCTGCGATCAGGGAAGCGACCAGAGATTGGTTATAAACCTTCTTGGAGGTGCGAAGAAGGAGTCGTCCTTTCCATTCGTCATCACCAAGAGCTTCGTATGTGGATAGTTCAGAAGGCTTCACCTTGTTCGTGTTGTAAACGATAGTACGAGCACGGACAGACAACCCTACCCAACGATTCTTCGGATCGCGCAGGTGAGCGGGGATATTGTTGTTCAAAGCCGTGGAATCCAACGACTGGAGAACGCCCTCTTCTGCGGCGTGCCAGAGATTACCAGCATCAACGGTAATGAAAAGATCAGCGGGTGTGTTTTCGCCTTCAGCCTTGATGCGCTCAAGCAAAGCCCCTGCCTTACCGGTTATGTACTTGACCTCAACACCGGTTTTGGCAGTGTATGCCTCAAACAGAGGCTTGATAAGGTGTTCTTTCCGAGCAGAGTAAACAACGACCTCGCTGGCAAATGCGGACACGGTCCAGGCTGCAACCAATAGTGCAGTCAGAGAAAGGGTAATAAGTTTTTTCACGATATGCTCCTTGCGGTTTGCTTGAAAATGATAACGAATTTCAGTCGCAACTAAATCGAAGCAAAGACCATGTCAACAAATTTCTGACTATTTTGGTCGGATTTATAAAAGCCACTTATGAGTAAATCATAATTACTAAACCAATCCTCATTAGCCATTTCTTAGGCCCGTTTCCGTTTTAATGATTATGATTTAACGCTTATTATTTAAGCACTTATTGAGCTATATCCCATCTTCGTTGCACTGGCGTCATATTTTATACCCTCTGAATCCGAGTCTTAAAAATCAAGGGTTTATAGCCATTGCCATAAACCCTTTTTGCTTTGATCTAACAACGTATTAAATTAACTGTTTTTTCTCAGACTTCGCGTTAGGAACCGATCTAATTGATTGGTAAATTCCTGTTTTTCTTTCGGCCCAAGGGGAGGCGGACCGCCTGTTGCCACTCCTCCGCTTCGCAATTCTTCCATCAGATTGCGCATTCGCAGCAGTCCTTTGACGTTTTCTTCCGTATATAGCTCCCCGCGAGGATTCAGGCCAACAGCACCCTTTTCCACGATGGCGTCTGCCAGAGGGATATCGGCTGTAACCACAAGATCGCCCGGTTCGACCAGTCGTGCGATTTCATTATCGGCTTCATTAAAGCCCGACGACACCTGGAGGGTCTTGATGAGCGGAGAGGACGGCACGGACAGCGAAATGTTGGCCACCAGCGTAAGCCCAACTTCGCATCGAACCGCAGCTTTGAACAAAACTTCCTTTATGACGTTGGGACACGCGTCGGCATCAACCCATATCTGCATTGGTACTTCCTACATTTACATTTTGTTTTGAACAGACACCGCACTCTATACACATTTCGCAAACAATAAAAACCATGAGCACTTTCCCTCAAAGTCAAACTAAGTTCAACTTATCGAGCACTTACACGACAACACCATCTAAAAACCACAAATCCCCTTGCGTACAAACGATGCATCAGATAGTTACACTTTCATCACGATGTCCTTCAGGTGGCTGGGAAGCCACAATAGGGAATCCGGTGCGAATCCGGAGCGGTCCCGCCGCTGTTATCTCCATAGAAATCTGATCCACGACGTCACTGCCACATGCGGGAAGACGGATCAGACGGGGAAAGCCAGAAGACCTGCCTGAAGCGTTTCTAGCCGAATCCGGTTCGCGGAAACCGTATACGGACTTGAAAGAACGTACCCATAACCCATTGCCGAGATTTCGCGGTCCTGCCGTGCGGTCAATTACGGTAATTGCGCAAGCAGTCCACTGCAGCCGACGTTAGTCGTGTCTGCAGCTTTTCCGCGCTTCCTGCTTGCTAAAGAGTATTATATGCCGAGCAAAATCCTGAAACGTGACGGTTGTATCGAAACATGGTCCACCAAAAGAATTGGTGACGCCATATTCAAAGCCCTGAAAGGCAGCGGAATCAAAGATCCGATTCTGGCCGAACGCCTGGCTGGAAAAGTTGCCCAAAAACTGGAGAATCAGGAGATTCCCGAGCAGGAGCTTGTTCAGGACACTGTCCAACAGGTGCTGATGGAAGCCCGCTTGTACAAAGTGGCTGAACGCTTCATTATATACCGTGAAAAAAGACGTGAACTCCGTTCGCAAAACGATGCATTTCTCGACATTTCCGGTGTGACGGAGAGCTACCTCGAAAACGTCGACTGGCGAGTGAGTGAAAACTCCAACATGGTACACTCCTACCAGGGACTGATCCTGCACATGGCCGGAGCCGTTCAGGCACGCTACATGCTGGAAAAATACCCGGAAGAAGTGCGGATGGCCCATACCCACGGCTATTTCCACATCCACGATCTCTCTTTCGGCCTTGCTGGATACTGCTCCGGTTGGAGCCTGCGCGACCTTCTTCTGGAAGGATTCAACCTGCGCGACCGTTGTTCTTCTACGCCCGCAAAGCACTTTGATTCCGCTTGCGGTCAGATCGTCAACTTTCTCGGCACGCTGCAAAACGAATGGGCCGGAGCACAGGCGTTCAACAACGTTGACACCTACCTCGCTCCGTTCGTCCGCAATGACGGCCTGACATACAATGATGTCAAGCAACAGGTTCAGAAACTGCTCCACAATCTCAATGCAACTTCCCGTTGGGGCGGCCAAAGCCCGTTCACCAACTTCACTTTTGACTTTGTGCCGCCTGCGCACATTGCCAAGGAAGCCGTCATTATCGGTGGTCAGTTGCAGGATTCGACCTATGGTGAGTACGCTGAAGAAATGGCCATGATCAACCGGGCATTCCTCGAAGTGATGCTCGAAGGCGATGCCGACGGCCGCATCTTCTCCTTCCCCATCCCGACGTACAACGTCACCAACGATTTCCCCTGGGAATCCGAGGAAGGCAAGCTGCTCCTTCAGATGACCGCCAAATACGGCGCACCCTACTTCCAGAACTTCATCAATTCCGACCTGAACCCGGAAGATGTGCGCTCAATGTGCTGCCGCCTCCAGATGGACCTTCGGGAAATCCGCAAGAAGACCGGCGGCCTGTTCGGTGCTGGCGACCTCACCGGATCAGTCGGCGTTGTCACCCTGAACCTGCCCAAGCTCGCTTACCTTGCGCACAATGAAGAGGACTTCATTGATCTGGTGACAGAATATGCCCGTCTTGCCAGCGAATCCCTGGAATTCAAGCGTAAAGTCGTTCAGCAGAACCTGGATGCAGGCATGTTCCCGTTCTCCAAGCGCTACCTGAAAAACGGCTTCAAAGGTCACTTCTCGACCATTGGCCTGATTGGTGGACATGAAGCGTGCATGAACCTGCTTGGCAAAGGCGTGGATTCCCCTTCAGGCTCCAGACTCATGCAGCGCACCCTGAATCAGCTCCGCCGACTGGTGGTTGAATTTCAGGAAGAAACCGGCAACCTGTACAACCTGGAAGCAACTCCGGGTGAGGGTACCTGCTATCGCCTCGCCAAGATTGATAAGGAGCTCTACTCCGACATCTACACCTCTGGCGGCGAAACCCCGTACTACACCAACTCCACCCTGTTGCCGGTTGGCGTCAGCTCCGATGTCTTCTTTGCCCTTGAGCATCAGAACGACTTGCAAACCCTGTATAATGGAGGCACAGTCTTCCACACCTTCCTGGGCGAAGCCGCACCGGATGAAGAGAGCGTGAAGAACTTCCTGCTCAAAGCCATGAGCAAGACCAAGATTCCGTACATCTCGGTAACGCCTACCTTCTCGGTCTGCCAGGATCACGGGTATATCTACGGCGAACACTTTGATTGCCCGACCTGTGACAAGGAAACCGAGGTGTACACCCGCGTGGTCGGCTACTATCGCCCCGTGGGACGCTGGAACAAAGGCAAGCAGGAAGAATACAAGGAACGCATCGAATACTCGCAGGACACATTCTGCACAACAGCATAACAACGCAACACAATGATTCTTGATGCCAACCAGCTTGCCTCAATCAGGCAGCACAATGACGAAGAACTTCGTCGGGGTAGCCGTGCCACGCACGGCTACCCCGCCCATACAGTGCAAAATCTTCTGCACACCGTCGAAGCCTTGAAAAAGGAAAAGCGCAAATGGAAGAAACTCGCACAAACCCGGGGCAAGGCATTAGACAAGATTCAGGCCATTGCAGGCGAAGCCAAGCCGCAGGAAGACTAACTCTCCTCTCTCCTTATCGCTCACTCCTCGCAGCAAGTCATAAAAAAAAGTGAGTCACATTGAGCTGTTGCTCAACATGACCCACTGCATCAATCATCGTTTTCTACGGCTACACCAGCCGCCAGCCTCTCACCAGCCTTACAGTATGTCCGCCTTGCATGAAGCGGTTTCGTTCATGTTATCGAACTCGCTGTGAACCAGTGTGGACATGGTGATGTCGTTCCAGATATCGCGGATAGTCTGCTTCAGCCGCTGCTGACGAGCAATGTAATGGGTGTGAAGCAGTTCATGGGACTTCTCCGAATAGGGACGCCCAAGATAGTCGTCATATAACTTCTGCACCATTGGGTTGTTATGTGATTGACGGTAGTTGGACTGCTTGTCGATTTCGTACAGCGTTTCGCGACGCTTGAGAGCGTGCGGCAGATAGGCTTTCTTCGAACGAAGATGTCCACCACCATCCACACAACCGCCGGGGCATGCCATCACTTCGATGAAATCGAAATCGGATCGACCGGCAAGCACATCCTCGACAACAGCGCGAACGCCTTTCAAGCCGTGGCACAAAGCAAGCTTCACCTCGCCTATGTCACCGCCCAGATCAACGACAGCCGAACGCACACCCTCAAAGCCGCGCAAGGCGGTGACTTCGATGCCCTCAAGCTCTTCACCGTTGACCGCGTAGTACATGGTGCGTACCGCAGCTTCCATGACGCCGCCCGTGGTCGCAAAGATGGCTCCGGCCCCGGAATACCCACCCATATACGGGTTATCAAAGGTCGACGGCTCAAGAGATTTGAGATCAATACCTTCTCTCCGAAGCAGTCGGGCAAACTCCCTGATGGTCAGCACAACATCGACATCGCGAACGCCATCTTTCTTATACATGGCACGTCCAGCCTCGTCCTTTTTGGCGATACAGGGCATGATCGAAACCACGCGCACTTTGGCTGGGTCAATATCCATTTTCTCAGGAAGATATGTCTTGGCAATGGAGCCGAAACACTGCTGTGGGGATCGAGTTGAAGACAGATGCGGCAAAATCTCGGGGTAATGCTTCTCCGCGAAATTGATCCATGCGGGGCAACAGGAAGTGAAGAGTTGACGCTTTCCTTCTCCGTACGCCTTGAGCAGTTCTGTCCCCTCTTCCATGATCACTATGTCGGCAGCAAAGTTTGTATCGAGAACGATATCCGCTCCAAGCGCCCTGATAGCCGAAATGACCTGGCCCTCGACGTTGGTACCGGCAGGCAAACCGAATTCCTCACCAAAGCCGACACGAATGGCGGGGGCGAACTGGAAGACCGTGACCACATCAGGATCATACAGATAATCGACGACGGTTTCGGTCTCATCCTTTTCTCCAAGTGCACCGGTCGGACAAACAAGCACACACTGGCCGCAACTCACGCACTCACTGGAGCCCTGAGTCAAGCCGGTCCGCACTCCCACACCGGCATTCTTACCGCGACCAGCCATGACCAGGGCATCAACTCCCTGTCCTTCACGACAAATCTTAACGCAACGATAGCACCGGATACATTTCCCCATATCACGGGCAAAACCCGGCGCTGTGCTGTCCACTTCTCGCTTGGCATTGGCAGGATCATAATATCTCGAATGCTGCAACCCGACGAACTGGGCCACATCCTGTACCTCACAACTGCCGTGACGAATACACGTGGCGCATTCCTGATCATGGTCAGCAAGAAGGAGTTCAACCTGAAGGCGCTGCATCTCCCGCACCCGACGAGTACGTGTCAGGATCTCCATCCCCTCAAGGATCGGCGTATTGCAGGCCGTTACAATGCGGGGTTCTTCCTGCCCTTCACATCGTATCTCCACAAGACAGACACGGCAGGTCCCCGGCGTGTGATCAATGTCAGCCAGTTCACATAACGTAGGTATGTAGTGACCACTACGACGCGCAGCCTCAAGGATGGTTTCATTTTCTTTCAGATCAATTTTGTCACTATTTATAAATGCATGCATGCTCATCTCTCTTAGCTATGATTAGGCGCAGCCTTCGGGAATAGGGTACTCGGTGACCAAGGCATAGAGTCGGTAGCACCGCAGGCAACGCCCCGCCTCGTGGTAGGCTTCTTCGGGAGTGATGGTTTGTTCAACCTCATGAAACAGGTCTTTGCGTGTCTCGGGGTCCATTTCCTGAATGGGTACACGGTACAAGTGCTTTACTGGCGTGCCGAGCCACTCGTCATTCATGGTCTTGTACTTGTTTATGATCTTACGCATGCGACTTCTCGGGAAGAAACGGGTTCTGCCGAGTTGCAGGTAGTCATCAATGGACCGGGATGCCTTGAGACCATGAGCCATGGCATGAATCAATGTCGAGGGCCCCAGCCTACAGTCGCCACCGGCAAAGACACCGGGACGCGAGGTGGCAAGGTTGGAATCATCGGCATCCACCCTTCCCCACTGATCCAGAGAGACGCCATCCTGTGGCGTGAGACAATCTTCTGCAACGCGTTGTCCGATTGCCGGAACCACGGTTGTCGCAGCAAGGAACCGCTCGGAACCGGGACAAGGTTCCACTCCCTTGCGGCCGCGCCCGTCCGGTTCGGTCTGGCGCATTTCCACCAGCTCAACGCCGGTCACCTTGCCATCCTCGGAGAGAATTTTTGTCGGATTGGTAAGGAAGTGGAACTCAACCCCTTCCTTTTCTGCAGCTTCGATCTCTTCATGATCCGCAGGCATGTCTTCCTTTGTCCGCCGATAAACAAGATGAACCGAATCAGCTCCCATGCGAAGGGCGGATCGGGCACAGTCCATGGCGACATTTCCGCCACCGACAACGACCACATCCCCACTCAACTCCATGGGGTTGCCCTTCTCGACATGACCATGAACACGCAACAGGAAGTCGATGCCAGGCTCATACCCTTCAAGGGACGCATCCTCACCTTCCACATTCATCAGGCGACCTTCGGCACATCCCAGTGCAAGAAAAACGGATTTGTATCCCTGCTTGAACAGTCCATCGACATCGATATCTTTTCCAAGCCTTTTATTGAAAAAGAAACGGCCACCAAGCCGTTCAATGATATCGGTTTCAGACTTGAGGACATCCTTGGGAAGTCGATAGCTGGGAATGCCGCATGAGGCCATGCCGCCCGCTTCGCTTGCAGATTCAAACACATCCACCGAGTAGCCCTTCAAAAGCAAGTGATAGGCACAGCTGATCCCGGCCGGACCGGCTCCAACAACGGCAATCTTCAAATCATCGGGGTGACGTTTTGAGATGAGGTCTTTGGAAAAAAGTTCGCTGTGCAGCCCTTCTTCATGGTCGGCGACGTATCGCTTCAGCACCTTGATCCCCACAGGTTCATCAACCATGGACCGCTGACAGGCCATCTCGCAAAAACGTACGCAGACTCTGCCGCATGTGGCCGCCATCGGGTACTTTTGAAGAATAACCCCCAGCGAATGCGATGGCTTGCCATCCTTAATATAGTCGATGTAACGCGGCACATTGATCTTGGCCGGACACGCCTCAATGCAGGGCGAGGTCACATAGGTCATCGTATGCTTGGCAGGAAGCAGATATTTATTTTGTTCGAACTGGTCACGAAAATGAGCCAGAGCCGAGATAAGGGCATTGGTGCATGTCTGCCCGAGCCCGCACAAAGACGTTTCATGCACGTGACGCGCAAGCATCTCGATTTCATCAAGTACGTCACCGATCGAGCCGTACTGGTCATCCTCATCACGAAGCGCTGCCAGTCTGTCCCGAATCAGCTCCGTACCCATTCGACATGGAGTACATTTCCCGCAGGACTCTTCCGCAGCCTTATCCATATATAACCAGAATGCGTCCAATAGGCTGGCATTCGGTTCAAAGACAAAGAAACCGCGATCACCGACAAAGGTGGTAATCGGATTTCCATGATTGAATTCATCGAACTCGGCAATCTCAGGATTCTCTTCTATCTCGAAGAGGTTTTTCCCCCTGTTGTCTGTAACCGTTCCCCCCCATACGCCATACATGACACGTGCCATTGATATCCTCCGTAAAGATGTCCCTCAAATTATGTTGATGAGAGGACATACATGAGGAAACGCAAGAATGGAAGGCCGTTCAATGATTCAAGTCACTCCCTTCGCCATTAAATCAAATAATGTCGTGGGACTACACTGTAAAAAAAAACGACAACCGACTTGCCTTCCTACACGGCGATATTACTTTGAGTAAACGAAACCCAGGCTGGAAACTCGAAAAAGGGAAATGACGTCCCTTGATGCTTGGGAAACCATTCGCAACTCGACCCTTAAAAATTCAGGAAGCCCCGATTCACCTATGTTAGCGAGGATAAACACATTTTACTCGAAAACCCTAGACAATACGCTAATCATGACTTAAAATCAAACCTAGGTCTCATTTTTTATGGAGGAGTACACGTGAATCGCGAGGTTGAATCACACAGTATTAGAATGACCATAAAGAGCTCTTAATGCTACCCACTGCACACAAATGCGGTGGGTTCTTTCATAATTACAGACCATTATGCCGAGAACGACTGAATGTCAAACTCAATACCCTTCCAGAGTGAAGGATAACATTTAAAAAAAATTGTTTTAAAAATAATAAAAAATTTCTTTTCGTGTTACCGCGAAAAGGCTATAGAGGTCCCAAAACTGTCGTCCGTCACTGGTGCCGGTCGACTAGTCTTCAATCCACCCCAGCAAGGAGGGAACTATGCAACAGATTGAAGGCATCATGTACCAAAGCAACGCACCCAAAGACGTTGATCCGGACTCAATTCTGTTTGTCCAGGTCGACGCCGACAAGTGTGAAGGCTGCGGCGAATGCAACTACGTTTGCCCCACCGGGGTTATCCAATCAATTAATGATGATGACATTCACGGGGTTGTCGATCCTGCTGCATGCGTCAACTGTGGTCAGTGCCTGACCAGCTGTCCTGTCGGAGCGATCTACGAGGGCGTTTCCTACCTCGACGAGATCGTCGAAAAGCTCAAGGATCCCGACACCGTTGTCGTTTCCATGCCCGCTCCCGCCGTCCGCTACGGCCTGGGCGAATGTTTCGGCGCCCCCACCGGCACCTATGTCGGCGGCAAAATGCACGCTGCACTGCGTGAACTGGGCTTCGATTACATCTGGGACACCGAGTTCGCAGCCGACGTCACCATCATGGAAGAAGGCACCGAGCTGATTCAGCGCGTGAAAGGCGAAGTGGACGGGCATCCGTTGCCTCAGTTCACCTCTTGCTGCCCCGGCTGGATCAAGTTCGCTGAGACCTTCTATCCTGACCTGGCTCCCAATCTGTCTACCTGCAAGTCCCCCATCGCAATGCTGGGCGCTCTTGCCAAGACTTACGGTGCCAAAGAGACAAAGACGGATCCGAAAAAGATCTACACTGTCTCCATCATGCCGTGTATCGCCAAGAAGTACGAGGGCCTGCGCCCCGAACTGAACCAGAGCGGTTTCCGTGACATTGATGCAACCATCAACACTCGCGAACTGGCTTACCTGATCAAGGAAGCCGGTATCGAATTCAATAGCCTGCCTGATCAGGATCCCGATCCGATTCTGGGCGAATCCACCGGCGCTGCCACTATCTTCGGCAACAGCGGTGGTGTTATGGAAGCAGCACTTCGTCTTGGTTACGAAGCGCTTTCCGGCAACAAACTGGACAACCCGGAGATCAAGGTCGTCCGTGCCCACGAAGGCATCAAGACCGCTGACATCGAAGTCCCGAACTTCGGCACTGTCAAAGTTGCCGTTGCCAGTGGCCTCAAGAACGCTGCCAAACTGTGCGACGAAGTTCGCGCCGGCAAGTCTCCGTACCACTTCATCGAGATCATGACCTGCCCCGGCGGTTGTGTGAACGGTGGTGGCCAGCCTCTCGATCCCGAGATTCAGGCATCCATGTTCCGCAGCACTGTTGCAAAGATCAACAAGCGCTTCAGAACCCGCAAGCCGCAAGCATAAGGAGCTGAGAGATGAAATTGAACAGACGTGGTTTCTTGAAAACTTGTGGTGTCATGGCCGGTTACGCAGTTCTCGGCTTCAACATGACCAAGGAAGCCGTAGCTGCAACCATGCAGTTCGTAGCCCTGCGCCAGAAAGCAGTCTACGACGCAGATGCCAATCCGGCCATCTACGAGTTCCGCAAATCCCAGGACAACCCCATGGTCAAGAAAATCTACGACCATGAGAACGGTTTCCTGCACGAAGGTCCCTGCGGTCACGAGTCTCACCACCTGCTGCACACCCACTACGTGGATCGCAGCAAGAAGCTCGAAGCACTCAAGGCCAAGGGTATCGAACTCTCCCTGTAGTAACACGCTAAAACATCGACCTGCGGCTAGGATATAGTCTGACCCAAGGGCCGATTTCTTCTTCACACCCCGCCATACATCCATAATCATTATTACATTATGTGCTGACCACCGGTACATAAAGTATCACTATTTCTTTTTTCGTATACATATAGTGCCATTTTTCTCCTTGATTCATCAATCGATTTGCACTATAGATAATCCCTAGAACACCTCCGTAATAGGAGACCATCTACCTGCGGGAAGGGCACGCCTAACCCCAGGGTGGAAGCCCGTTCGAGGACAGCCTGTATGCAGGTAAAAACCGTTGTCCAAGGGCTCCTACCTGTCCCACACGTAGATAGCCCGGGGAGTGCTAACCCCGGGCTTTTTCGTAAAGAAAAAACGTAAATCAAAGGGACAACGCATGGAAAAACGGCTCGGCATTATCGGCATTTTCATTCAGGACAGGGACAAATCCGCTCCCGAAGTCAATAAAATCATCGGCGAAAACTCCGACATCGTGGTCGGCCGCATCGGCATTCCTTTCAGAGAGAGAGGAGTCAATGTCATTGGCTTGATCATCGAAGCGACGACCGATGAACTGGGTGCAATGACAGGCAAGCTGGGAATGCTTGGCGGCGTGCGTGTTAAATCATTACTGACGTAACGGGGGACGGAATGAAACAGGATTACAATGCAACGGATGAACTGACAAATTTTATCGATGAAGACTTAATATGGAGCGAAATAGCCGAAGCGGAGAAAGCTGACAAGGCGCAGGTTCGCGACATCATCGCCAAGGCCTTGGAACGCAATGGCCTCACGCCTGCCGAAACCGCCATTCTGCTCAAAAACCAGGACAAGGACCTGGATGAAGAGATATTCGACGCGGCCAAATCCATCAAGAAAGGCATCTATGGCAACCGCCTGGTGCTCTTTGCTCCGCTCTACATCACCAACGAATGCGGCAACCAGTGTGAGTACTGTGGTTTCAATGCCAAAAACCGCTCCCTCCAACGCCGCACCCTCACCAGCGAAGAGATTCATAAAGAAGTCGAAGTGCTGGAAAAGCAAGGCCACAAGCGCCTCCTGCTCGTTTACGGTGAACACCCGAAACATGATGCGGACTGGATCGCCCAGACCGTCAGGGATGTCTACTCCGTTACTTCCGGCAAAAGTGGCGAGATTCGTCGAGTCAACATCAACTGTGCACCGCTTGATGTTGAAGGGTTCCGAAAACTGCACGAAGTAGGTATTGGCACCTATCAGTGTTTTCAGGAAACCTACCACACCGAGACCTACAAAAAGCTGCACACTGGTGGACGGAAGACTGACTTCCTGTGGCGACTGCACACCATGCACCGTGCTATGGAAGCCGGGATTGATGACGTAGGCATGGGTACCCTGTTCGGCCTGCACGACACCACATTTGAGGTACTCGGGCTCTTGCACCACTGTAGGCAGCTTGAGCGCGACCACGGTGTCGGGCCACACACCATTTCATTCCCCCGCCTCGAACCGGCCCTCGGCTCGGAAATCGCCTTTAACCCGCCCTATCCGACCTCCGGTCATGAGTTCAAAAAGATCGTTGCAGTCCTACGTTTGGCCGTGCCGTACACCGGTCTCATTTTGACCACACGCGAGAACGCCGAGTTCCGCCGGGAATTGATCGAAGTCGGTGTTTCACAGCTCTCGGCCGGGTCCAGAACCTATCCGGGTGCATACAGTGATCCCGAATATGATCGCCCTGATGTGCAGCAGTTCTGCATTGGCGACAACCGCTCTCTCGATGAAATCATCCTCTCCATTGCCGGAGAGCACGGATACGTTCCTTCATGGTGTACTGCATGCTACCGCATGGGCCGTACAGGCGACCACTTCATGGAACTTGCCAAAACCGGTTTCATTCAGAAGTTCTGTCTCCCCAACGGCTTGCTGACCTTCAAGGAATACCTGGAAGACTATGCTTCCGAGGAAACGCGAAAGGCAGGTAACGAGCTCATCCAGCGGGAAGTGGAATCCTACGATGATCCCAAAAGGAAGAAGATTCTCATGGATCGTCTGGCCCGCATGGAAGCCGGAGAACGGGACCTCTACATCTAGGACACCATCATGAACAGCCACGACACGCCCATACGACATGAGCGGGATTCGCTTGGCACATTGGAAATACCACGCACAGCCTATTACGGCATCCATACGATGCGGGCTGTGCGTAACTTTCCATTTTCCGGCTACAGCCTGCCCCGCCCCTTCATCAAGGCTTTGGCGCAGGTGAAGCAGGCATGTGCGGAGACCAATAAAGCCCAGGGATACCTTGAACAGAAGCAATGTGACGCAATCATTGCCGCGTGCAAGGAGCTGGAAAGCGGCGCCCTTGATGAGCACATCATTGTCGACGCATTCCAGGGCGGTGCCGGGACATCGACAAACATGAACGTCAACGAGGTCCTGGCCAACCGAGCCATTGAAATCCTCGGCGGTGAACCGGGCGACTATGAAATAGTCCACCCCATACATCATGTGAACATGCACCAGTCCACCAATGATGTGTATCCGACCGCCTTCAAGGTCGCGACCCTCTCATTGCTGACAGAACTGGAAAAGCACGTCGCTAGGCTTCAGGAAGTTCTTCAGACCAAGGAAGACGAGTTCCGCGATGTAGTCAAAGTCGGCCGCACCGAATTGACGGATGCGGTCCCCATGACCCTTGGCATGACCTTCGGGGCCTTTGCCGATGCCATTGCCCGTGACCGCTGGCGCATATTCAAATGTCGCGAGCGCATCAAAAAGGTCAACCTCGGCGGCACTGCCATCGGAACCGGACTGGGCGCTCCACGCGATTACGTCCTGAAAGTAACGGAATCCCTCCGTCACATATGCGGCCTGCCCGTTTCCCGAGCAGAGAATCTGCTGGACGCCACACAGAACATGGACGCGCCCGTCGAGGTCTCAGGCATGCTCAAGGCGTATGCAGCCAATCTCATGAAGATCGCATCAGATATTCGCCTGATGAGCAGCGGTCCCGCTGCCGGTCTGGGAGAAATCACCCTTCCCGCGCTTCAATCCGGGTCATCGATCATGGCCGGGAAGATCAACCCCGTCATGCCGGAAGCGATCACCCAAGTGGCGCTCAGGGTAATGGGCAATGACCAGACGCTTGGTATTGCCGCAGGCATGGGCCAACTGGAATTGAACCACCTCATGCCGATGATTTGTCACACGCTGCTCGAATCCCTGACCCTGCTTGTCAATGCCACCGGCAGCTTCTCCAGAGACTGCATTGCAGGCATCGAAGCCAATGCTGCCCGTTGTTCCGAACAGGTGGATCAAAGCAATGCGCTGGCAACGGTGCTCGTGCCGGTATTGGGATATGCCAAGGTGGAGAAGATTGTCGCCGACGCAAAGCAGTCGGGCAGATCGGTCAGTGAAGAGATCATCAGCCAGGGCATCGCATCCCGGGAGACCATTGACACCCTGCTCTCCCCGCGACGACTGTGCAAGATGGGCTATACACCGGATGAGTTTGACGGAGTTTCCAGAACATGATGCAAATTGTTGCAGGCATAGATGCCCTGGATATCCCTGCTCTCATTGCAGAGAGCAACCGAAAGATCCTCCTTCACGCCGCAGTGTACGGCCCTTTTGCCCAATCGGCGCCCCACTGCGAGGCGTTTGCCAAGGCACTCAGAAAAAACGACTTTGAACGACTGGACATCATCGCCCTTCAGGACGATCAGCCGTGGGTACCCTCGTTTTTTCAGGCACTACGTCCTCAATCAACGCCCGACGAGCAACTGAAAACCATCAATGCGTCACTACGGTTCATTGAGGATTTGGAAGAAGCGTACCCGGAACGTGTTCATCTGTACCCACTCAGGACCTTTCCCTGCCAACCGATTCTGGTCATCGACGACACTGTCATTTTCGGCCAGTACGCACATTGCTCAACCCATGCTGCACACGGGGCTTGGGGAATGATCAAAACAGATGTGCGCAAGCTCTTTGACTGGGCAGAGGCAAACGACATCCCATCGTCTGCCACCAATGAAGAAATCGCCGCATACCGACTGATAGCAGAATGCAGACATGCCATGAACGGAGGAAGACAATGACACAATTGACCCGAAAGGAAATGCTCGATTTCCTTGAAGGACGTAATGATTCCGAGCTGTTTGCCCATGCGGCCGCAGTCAAGAATCAGGTATTTGGCCAGGATGTCTTCATTCGTGCGGTCACCGAATTTTCCAACTACTGCAACAAGCGTTGCCAGTATTGCGGCCTTCGTGCTCCCAACCGGGAGATTGATCGTTACCGTATGCCTCGGGAGACCATCCTTGACGCAGTAGAAGCCGCTGCAAACAACAACGTAGGGACTATTGTCCTGCAATCAGGCGACGACTTTCACTACACGACTGAATTTATTGGTGAGATAATCCAGACGATCCGTTCCCGGCACGACATAGCCATCACGCTGTCTGTTGGGGATCGCAAAATAAGCGAATATGCCTACTGGCGTGAATGCGGCGCTGATCGCTGTCTGGTGAAGCTGGAAACCACCGACCCGGAACTCTATGCTCGCTACCGGATTGGCGAACAGTTCTCCGACAGGCTGGAACGGGTCGATGCGCTCAGGGAGCAAGGGTATGAAGTCGGATCAGGCGTCATCATCGGCCTTCCGGGGATGACAGTGGAAACAACGCTGAACGACATTGTGTATCTGTCCGATCTCGACCTGGACATGATAGCGGCAGGCCCGTTCATCCCACACCCGCAGACGCCGCTTGCCGATGCGTCTATCGGCAGCATCCCGCTTTCCCATCGGGTAACTGCCCTTTTGCGCATACTCAATCCCGGAGTCAACATTCCGTCTACTTCTGCGCTCAGCGCCCTGAACCCTGAAAGTCAGGGGCAAGCGCTCTTGAGAGGATGTAATGTCCTCATGCCCTCACTGACTCCCGAAGAGCACCGATCCAAGTACACCATTTACCCCGGTAAAAACGAAAACCATGCAACGGCTACAGCCTCCCTTGCCGCGGCAAAGGACATGATCCGCTCACTCGGTCTCACACCGTCTTCATCCAAAGGTTTTTCAAAGAGGAATCAAGTATGACAACCAAAGCACCTCGCGGCGTCCGCCTTGTCATCGCCCTGACTGGCAGACGCAACGCCGGTAAATCATCACTCATCAACGCAATAACCGGCCAGGATATTGCCATTGTTTCCGACCATCCAGGAACCACGACCGACCCAGTGGCCAAGCAGTACGAACTGCTCCCCATCGGACCGGTGACATTTTACGATACAGCAGGACTGGACGACGAAGGTGAGTTGGGCGAACTGCGCATCAAAGCCACACGAAAAATCCTGTGGCGCTCCGATGTCGCTGTGGTCGTCATTTCGGAACAAGGCATCACCGAGTACGAGAAGACGCTTATTGAAGAGATCAAGGAATTGGAGATTCCATTCATCGTCGTATTCAACAAATGCGACATCGCACCTCCGACGGAAAAGGATATCGCCTACTGTCAGGAGAATAATCTTCAATACAGAATTACATCCGCCACCACCGGCACAGACGTGGATGCAGTCAAGGACGCCATCATCGACATCGCACCGCCCGAAATCAAGCGCGATCCGGTATTGGCCGGAGACTTGATAAATGAAGGCGACTGGGTTGTCTGTGTCGTTCCCATTGATCTGGCCGCACCGAAAGGACGATTGATTTTGCCGCAGGTTCAGGTGCTGCGGGAAATACTCGATTGCGACGCCATCGGCATTACAGTCAAAGAGCGTGAAATCGACGAAGCGCTGGCCAATCTTCACAGAAAACCCGCTTTGGTTATCACCGATTCACAGGTTGTCATGAGTGTGGCCGGAGATGTGCCGGACGATATCCCGCTGACGACGTTCTCCACGCTTTTCGCCCGCTACAAAGGCGATCTGGACTTGCTGGTGGCTGGCGCCGAAGCCATTGACCAACTGGAAGATGGCGACACAATCCTCATGGGTGAGGCGTGCTCACACCACGCCGTTGCCGATGATATCGGTCGTGTAAAAATTCCCCGCTGGCTCAGCCAGTACACCGGCAAAGAGTTGCAGTTCGAATTCTACTCAGGGCACGATTTCCCTGATGACCTTGAACGCTTCAAACTGGCTATTCACTGCGGCGCCTGCATGCTCAACAGAACGGAAATGCTTCGGCGTATCAAGGAATGCAACCGTAGAGGTGTCCCCGTGACAAACTACGGTGTAGCAATTTCCAAACTTCAGGGTGTTCTGGAACGAGTGCTGAAACCTTTTGGGCTCAATTCGTAATCACACTTCATGCAATAAAAAAGGGCGTCCATGGACGCCCTTTTTTATTGCTATATAAGCTTAGTGCTCATGCGGGTAGTAACCCTCAAGCGCCATAATAGCCTTTTCCAGCGCTTCAGCAGCTTCCATGGTAGCATTCTGCTTGGCCTTCATGGCTGCGACGATAACAGC
The DNA here is from genome assembly GCF_900217235.1 of Pseudodesulfovibrio profundus. Taxonomy (NCBI): domain Bacteria; kingdom Pseudomonadati; phylum Thermodesulfobacteriota; class Desulfovibrionia; order Desulfovibrionales; family Desulfovibrionaceae; genus Pseudodesulfovibrio; species Pseudodesulfovibrio profundus. The sequence continues at coordinate 1,018,935 of NZ_LT907975.1, forward strand.
ATGGTGCTTCGTGAGGCGCTCCACATAATCTTCCTGGGATGCCTTGACCCGCTGCGTGAGGAAATAGTCAGCAATAGTACTGATCACCTTCTGGGCATGCATTTCCTTGGTGTTCACCCAGCGTACGAACTGTTGCTGGGATTGCACGTCGGTCTTTCCTGCCAATTCATTGAGCAGCTTGACGGATTTCTTGACGGTTGCAGCATCTTCCATCATCCCCTTCACGCGTGCATAGTCATCGTAAATACCACACGGCACCTGACAATGCGCAAAAACGGTCTGTGGCAGACTCAGCATCAGTCCAACGATCATAAGAAACGCGACATGGTGAAATTTTCTCATCAAAATCCTCCGGGTAATTGTAGTTTCACTCTCATCCTTCACAAGGAAAGAGATAAGAACGGATACTACATATCATACGACATGATGGATTTTAGGTCCATAAAGAATGAAAAAACTTCTCCTCGGCACGCTTTTATCTTACATTCCCGCTACAAACTACACATAAACCAGTTGGATAAACACATGCCGCCCATAACAACGTCCATATTTGAATTGCTGAAAATCGGCCCCGGACCGTCCAGTTCTCACACCATAGGTCCCATGAAGGCAGGGTTTGATTTCATGAATCGAATACGCCAGTTACCCGATGACATTCGGCTACAAGGCGACACCCTAGAAATCCGCCTCTTTGGATCACTATCGGCAACAGGAGAAGGGCACGGCACACGCCGGGCGGTCATGTCCGGGCTTCTTGGCTACCTGCCGGATACCTGTCAGCCCAATGTACTGGAAGAGTGCAGCGACAATGACCGATCATTTGAATTGGACATCAACGGCGGCACCCTCACCTACCAGCCCAACCAAATCATCTTCGATGCTGTTCAGCATGACTTCCCCCACAGCAACACAATGATCTTCCGATACCGTCAAGGCGAGACTATTCTCTGTGAAACAACGTACTACTCCGTGGGCGGCGGCTTTCTGCGGTGGGATGGATGGGAAGAAACACATCGAGGGGAACCGGTTTATCCATATAAGAACATGGCAGAATTAAAGGATCACCTGCGAGCGAACTCCCTGCGACTGCATGAACTGATTCTTGCCAATGAAAAAGCCATTACCGGCATGAATGAACAGGAAATTAACGAAGGACTGGACCGACTCATTCAGGTCATGGAAAAGGCTGTGGAACTTGGTATCCAAACATCAGGCCTGCTGCCAGGCACCATCGGTTTGCAGCGCAAAGCCCACATCATGCACCAGCGGGCCAAAAAAGAACATTTTCAGGGGCCAGGGTTCATCAAGGCCATCAATGCATACGCTTTGGCCGCCTCTGAAGAGAACGCCTCGGGGCACTGTGTCGTCACCGCTCCCACATGCGGTGCAGCCGGCGTCATTCCCGCAATTGTCTTCATGCTCAAACGACAAATGGGCGCCCTTCAGAATGAAGTGCGCGAGGGATTGCTGGCGGCCACGGCTATTGGATTTTTATGTAAACATAACGCCTCCATCTCCGGTGCCGAAGTCGGTTGTCAGGGGGAGGTGGGAGTCGCTTCCGCCATGGCTGCGGCTCTCATGGCCTACTCTCGTGGATACCGATTCCAGGTAACTGAAAACGCAGCTGAAATAGCGCTGGAACATCACCTTGGGCTGACCTGTGACCCTGTGGGAGGGTACGTCCAGATACCCTGCATCGAACGAAATGCCATGGGTGCGGTCAAAGCCTACAATGCATATCTGATAGCAACAACACTGGATGAGTCATATCAGAAGGTGGATTTGGACAAAGCGATCCACGCCATGGCCCAAACGGGGCGAGACATGTCCAAAAAATACAAAGAAACATCACTTGGTGGACTGGCTCAATCGATGACAGAATGCTAGACAGCACAACCCATTGAAGAACTTCATAAATTGACAGATAGAGCCTATATCACAATATTGGCAGAACCTTGTTCACCCGTACCACTCGGAATCTGAATTATGATTGCTCATCGGCCAATATTCTGCTAGTCACACGTCTGGTTTCATAAAGCCGAATTCAGTCTTTTGGGAGCGTTCCGTGATTTCTTTCAAAAACGTAAATAAGTGGTACGGGGATTTTCATGTCCTCAACAATATCAATCTTGACATAGCAAAGGGCGAAGTTGTCGTCATTTGCGGCCCTTCCGGTTCTGGAAAATCCACCCTCATCCGATGTATCAATCGCCTGGAACCCATCCAGGAAGGTGACATACTGGTTGACGGGATGAATGTTTCCGATCCCCGCACAAACATGACACTGCTCCGAGCCGAAGTCGGCTTCGTTTTCCAGCAGTTCAACCTGTACCCTCATATGACGGTACTGGACAATATCATGCTTGCGCCGACCATGGTTCGTCATCAGTCCAAAGGTGAAGCCACTTCGCTCGCCATGGATCTGCTGAAAAAAGTCGACATCCCTGACAAGGCCGGGGCTTACCCCTCACAATTGTCCGGTGGACAGCAGCAGCGCGTAGCCATTGCCCGAGGCCTGGCCATGCAGCCGAAAATCATGCTTTTCGACGAACCAACGTCTGCATTGGACCCGGAAATGATCAACGAAGTTCTGGACGTCATGAAGTCCCTTGCCAGGGAAGGCATGACGATGATCTGCGTCACCCACGAAATGGGATTTGCTCGCGAGGTTGCCGACCGCGTCATCTTCATGGACGGCGGTTACCTCATTGAAGAAAACACGCCCGAAGAATTCTTCAACAACCCGAAAAGCGAGCGCACGCAGGACTTCCTCAGCAAAATCCTGAGCCATTAGGTTAAGGTATATATCCCGCCAGGCGTGGTGCCTGCGGGTTTGGAATCGAACTCAACACGTTAAGGAGAGGTAGATGAGAGTTCTCAAAATCACTGTCCTGGCCGCACTGCTGGTCATGGCTGCGTCCGTCGCCTTCGCAGGTCCCACCTACGATCGCGTGATGTCCAACAAAGTTGTTCGCGCCGGTATTTCCAACCAGGGTATCCCCTTCGGTTTCATCGACGATAAGAACGAATGGGTCGGCTTTGATGTCGACATGGCCACTGAAATCGCCAAGCGCCTCGGTGCCAAGCTCGAAAAAGTTGTCGTTAACAACAACACCCGTATTTCCTTTGTTCAGACCAATCCACCCAAGGTTGATATGGTTCTGTCCAACATGACCCACAAGCGTGTCCGCGATGAAAAGATCGATTTCTCCATCACCTACTTCTTCGATGGTCAGAAGTTCCTCGCTCGCAAGGGTAAAGTCAAAGAAGCCAAAGATCTGGCTAACCTGAAAGTCGGTTCCATGCAGGGCACCACTTCCATCGTCAACGCCACCAACTACCTGAAGAAGCTTGGCAACGCCAATCCCAAGGTTATCGGTTACGACGGCGAAGTCGCCATGTTCGAAGCGCTCCGCTCCGGCCGTGTCCAGGCTATCACCACCGACTCCACCATTCTGCTTGGCTACGCAGCCAAGGTTCCCGGTCAGTTCGAACTGGTTGGCGAATTCATTTCCGACGAGCCTTACGGCATCGGTCTGCCCCAGGATGATTCCGCATGGCGCGACATCATCAACTTCACCATTCAGGACATGTGGAAAGATGGCACTTACATGACCATCTACAACAAGTGGTTCGGCCCCGAATCCGCTTACCCGTTCCCCATGACCGAAAAGATCGAAATGTGGCCGTAAGCCTCACTGCTTAACGCCAAACCAGGTCCCGGAGTCTCTGACTCCGGGACCTTTGCTTCGGAAAAACACATGCTAAAAAGATATTTCGAAAAAGTCTGGGTCCAGAATACGACTCTCCTGGCCCTGGCAGGATTGCTCTTCTATTATTTCGCCTTCATCTTTGAATTCAAGTACGATTTCAATTGGGCTGTCTTCACCACTGAAGGGCAGTATGGACACATGGGGCATCTGATGCTCGACGGTCTCAACACGACCATCAGCATCACCCTTTACTCTGCCGCACTCGCACTCATTCTCGGTATCGTTTTCGGATTGGCCCGCCTGTCCAGCTTCAAGCCGATATACTGGTTCGCCACATGTTACGTGGAATTGTTCCGAAACACTCCACTGCTGGTTCAGCTGTTCTTCTGGAACTTCGCTTTCCCTTACGCATTCCCCGAGGAGATTCGCTTCCAACTCTATGAGATGGATTTCGAGTTCTGGGTCGCCACCATCGGTTGCGGTATTTTCACCGGCTCCTTCATGGCTGAAATCATCCGTGCAGGTATTCAGTCCATTCCCAAAGGCCTTCTGGAGGCCTCCTACTCTTCGGGACTGAACTTCCCCCAGACGCTGCGTAAAATCATCCTGCCCCTTTCTTTCCGTGAGATTATTCCGCCCTTGGGAAGTGAATTTCTGAACAACATGAAGAACACCTCCCTGGCCATGACCATCGGTGTAGCCGAAGTGGTCTGGTCAATGCAGGAAGTACTCTCCCTCACGTATCACACCTTTGAGTCACTCATCGCAGCAACGCTCATTTACCTATTCCTGTCCCTCGTTATTGCAACGATACTGAATCTGGTAAATGTGAAGCTGAAAATCATGCCCCGAGGTCACGAGCCGTTGAACCGCAAAGTGGCTGACGCTCTTTTCCGTCCTCTGGGATGGATCGAAAATGGGCTGGAGTATGTTTTCTGGTACTTCCGCAAAGCTCCGGATGCATCCAGAACAGTTTCCCCTTTCAGCCGATTCATGAAGATGGCCTCCAAGTATACCGTGCTCGCTTCCAAATGGTTGTTCGTCGCCGCCATGTTCTATGTTCTTTACAAGGTTGTCATGGCTGTGGCTGCATTCAACTTCCAGATCATCTGGGCAAATCTTCCGGCATTGTTGTTCTGGCGTTTCCCCGGTGGGGACGAGACAGAGTTCTTCATGGGACTCGGCGGTCTGGCAGGAGCACTGCTCATGGCAGTCCTTTCCATTGGCGGAAGCTTCATTGTGGGACTGTTTGTGGGCATGGGCCGTACGTCCCGAAATCGCGTGATCCGCATTCCATGTACCCTGTACATTGAGTTGGTACGTGCAATCCCTCTGATTCTGGTCATCTTCTGGTTCTACACCGTGGTCCTCGATATCGTATTCAAGGTTGAGTTGCATGCATTCTGGGCCGCCACCATCGCAATGACCTTCTTCTTTGCTGCGTATATCGCTGAAACGGTTCGTGGCGGCATTGAGAATATTCCGCCCGGTCAGGTGGAAGCTGCCAAGGCTTCCGGCCTCAGCTACTTCCAGACAATGCGCAAAATCGTATTGCCACAGGCTCTGAAGCAGATGCTTCCGGCACTGGTCGGCATGTTTATCGCCGCATTCAAGGATACTTCGCTGGCATACATCATCGGTGTAATGGAATTGACCCGCGCAGCATATGCCATCAACAACCGTTTGATGGTCTATCCGTTTGAAATCTATACGACGATCGCGGTTCTGTACTTCCTGTTCAGTTACATCATGTCGCTTTATGCGAAACGCCTGGAGCGCAAACTCAGTCCGGAAAACGTACGGATCGAAATGTAAACAAACAAAGGGAAAACCAAACGGTTTTCCCTTTGTCTTTTGTACCTCTTTTCAAAGTATGTCGGATGCAGTGCCTAGCAATGTCTGATTCTGCAGAAGACAGAGGATATCCGGGCCTATTTGAAAGTTCGCCGTACGCAGATGGGCTTTTTGCCCTCGTCCGATGTCCCCGGTTTTGAAGTCCGCATCAAAGAAGACATACAACACCAATCCGACTTCCATTTCCTTCCCGACTCAAGCGCACGAATCCATCACACCATGCGCAAATCATGCACACAACGAGTTCAGCCTCAACAATAACCATCTGTTTTTTAACATAAAAATATTGGCACCATGCTTGCCTTAGCCCTTCTGTCATTCATGAATTAACAGGAGGACTCCCTATGAAACGGTTCGTTTTTGGTGCAATGACACTCACACTTCTTTTATCCGCAAGTATGGCTATGGCTGCGGTAGAAGCTCCCGGCGACATGGTACTCAGGCCCCCGGAAGGAATGGAAGCCAAGAAATCGTTCGTTGATTTCTCGCACTCCATTCACGGTGCAGCCAAGATCGACTGTGTTACCTGCCACCACACCTGGGACCAGAAGAGTGAAATCACCAGTTGTTCAGTTGCCGGTTGTCATGACCAGCCCGGAAAGAAAGGAGACAACTCGTTTTACATGGCATTCCATGAGAAGAAGTCTGAAATCAGTTGTGTTGGCTGCCACAAGACAGAAAAGAAGAACGGAAACAAGAACGTCCCGGTTTCATGCAAGTCATGCCACCCCAAATAGGACACAAAAAAGGCCCGCATTAAGCGGGCCTTTCATTCTCTTGAATCAATTGAATCAGGATAAACGAAGCGCTTCTTTAACCGCTTTAAGTGCCTTTACTTTGGCCAGAGCCGAATAGAGCTGATTCAAGTCACGGACCTCGACGGTAAAGTTCAGGATCGATGTACCATCCACTTTGGACTCGAAGTCACCGGAATCAATATTGACTTCCATCTCGGCCAGCATATTACAAATCTTGCCAAGCATTCCCGGCTTGTTCAGACATTTGACCTTGATCTTGGCGGGATAGGGTTTTTCCTCAGCGCCTTCCCAACTGACCTGCAGTAAACGCTCATCCTCGAAATTATTGACGTTATGGCAATCTGCCCGGTGAATGGTAACACCACGTCCACGAGTGATATAGCCAACGATAGGCTCACCCGGCAGTGGGTTGCAGCAGCTCGCGAATCGCACGAGCACATTATCAACACCCGATATATTCAGCCCGTCAGCCTTGGGCTTCGCCTTCTGCTCCGGTTCAGGCTCCTTGCTGCGATGCTTGCGCAGATCAAGGGCTTCACCATGCATAACAGCATACAGGCGCTTAAGGACCTTACGAGGGGTAAATCGGGAAAAGCCGACCTGAGCCAACAGATCGTCAACGCTTCCGCAATTGAATTCGCTGACCAACTTCAGGAACTCACCATCCTTGATGGCTTTCTGAACGTTGATACCGACGCGACGCCCTTCTTTCTCCAACAACTCCTTGGCAAGAGAGATGGCGCGGGAACGCTCCACTGTACGGACGTAATGTTTGATGCGCGTTCTGGCTTTGGCTGTTTTTACAAACTTGAGCCAGTCTCGACTGGGAACACGATTCTTGTCAGTGATGATCTCAACAGAATCACCATTCTTGAGCGTAGTGTGGAGTGGCACGATGCGGCCGTTGATCTTTGCACCGGCACACTTGTCTCCGACCTCGGAGTGAATTGCGTAGGCAAAATCGACCGTCGTGGCGCCGTCCGGTAGTTCCTTGATATCCCCATTGGGGGTAAAGACATAAACCTCTTCCTGGAACATCTCCAGACGCAAGGAGGACATGAATTCGCGAGGATCAGACAATTCTCGCTGCCAGTCCATAATCTGCTTGAGCCATGTGTAGCGCTCGGCATCCCGAGTTCCGGCGGTCCTCCCCCTCTTGGCTCCCTTGCCGACTTCTTTGTACTGCCAGTGTGCAGCCACACCGTATTCAGCGATCTGGTGCATCTCTTCGGTACGAATCTGAAATTCGATCCGCTCACCGTCGGGGCCGATGACCGTCGTATGCAACGACTGGTACATGTTGGCCTTGGGGATGGAAATATAGTCTTTGAAGCGCCCCGGGACCGGTCGCCAGGTCGCGTGGATCAAACCAAGGACAGCATAACAGTCTTTCAGAGATTTCAAGATGATTCGAAAAGCAATCAGATCGTATATCTCATCAAATGTCAGCCCCTGCTGCTCCATTTTGACATGAATGGAGTGCAAGTGCTTGGTCCGCCCGTAGACAACGCCCTTCAGCCTATTCTTCTGAAGCATGTCCTGCATGATATCGATGACTCGGTCGATGTACTGCTCGCCGGCTGCGCGATGCTCGGCAACAGCCTCACGAAGCTGCCCAAAGACATCCGGCTTCAGATACCGAAGGCAGAGATCTTCCAACTCGGTTTTGACACGGTGCAAACCAAGTCGGTTGGCGAGCGGTGCATATATATCCTGCGTTTCCTGAGCAATGAGGCGCTGTTTCACCGGCTTCATGAACTCAAGGGTGCGCATATTATGCAGCCTGTCCGCGAGCTTCACCATGAGCACGCGAATATCCTCGGCCATAGCCAGAATGAGTTTACGAATATTTTCGGCCTGCTGGACGGCTTTGGACTCGAAATCCATCTGGGAAATCTTGGTCACGCCATCCACGATATCCGCGACATCGGACCCGAACATCTCTTCGATCTCATCGACCGTGGTGTCCGTATCTTCAACCGTGTCATGCAGGAGTCCAGCCGCAACAGTTGCTTCATCCAGCTGCATGTCTGCCAACAGATAGGCAACATTCATGGGATGCGAAATGTACGGCTCACCAGAACGACGGACCACTCCATCATGGGCCTGTGCAGAAAAAACATATGCCCGCTGGATCAAATCCAGGTCAGGATTATCTATATATGTCGAAACCTTATCGGTTATCTCGTTGATTCGTATCATGTATACTGTTCTTGTTACTGTTACTGCTGCAAGGAGAGAGGAATCCACCACTTGGTGAAGTTATAGGCAATACCTGCTGGTGCCGCTTCTATATTCTGCACCCTAGCCTGTACTATTGGCAAGGATTTCGGCACATACAGAAATGAATAAGGTACCTCCTCATGCAATATCTGCTGAACCTCATCATAAATGACCTTGCGCCGCTCAACATCGACAATCGCCCGCCCCTGTTCCAACAATGCATCCAGACGATCATTGGTGTAGCGGGTGAAATTCAACCCTCCGGCAACAGCCATGGATGAATGCCAGACATTGTAGATATCGGGGTCCTGCAAGATGTTCCACCCAAGGATGATCGCATCAAAGCGCCCTTTGTCCACAAATTCCTTGATAAATGCGGCCCACTCAACTGTACGAAGATCGACTTTGATTCCAATATCCGACAATCGCTGTTGTATGATGACGCCGGACTTTATTCTCTGGGTATTGCCCTGGTTGGTGATTATGGAGAAGGCAAAAGGGATACCGTCTTTATCGAGCACCCCATCATTATCGGTGTCGGTCCACCCGGCCTGCTTCAGGAGTTCCTTGGCTTTTTCGGGATTGTACGGACGTGGTTTAACTGCTTCATTGTACTGCCAGGTACCCGGCTTATATGGACCGTTGGCAGGCTCGCCAAGACCGTACAACACGCCTTTGACTATTTCGTCCCTGTCAATGGCATAATCAATGGCACGTCGAACACGCACATCCTGAAAGAATCGATGCTTCATGTTATAACCAAGGAATGAATAGCCAGAGGAAAGATACTCAAACTTGTTGAAACTGCCATCCCATCCAGGCCCGGAGGTCTGATAAAGATATTGTAATGGGCCAAGCCCCATCATATCGAGGTTCCCGGCCTTGAGTTCAAGAAACTGGGTCGATAAGTCCGGGATCACTCTGTAGACAACCCGCTCGATGTACGGCTTGCCATCAAAGAAATCCGGGTTGGCTTCCAGAACAACCTGTGTTCCCGGCACCCACTCCTTGAGTTTGTATGGACCGGCTCCAAGCGGTTGGCGACTGTACTTCGTATCCAGAAGGTCTTCACCTTCCAGGGCATGCTTCGGGAGAATATCGGTAGCCCACGTGACCAACGCCTTGGCAAATGGCTCTTCATATTCAATTTCAAATGTATACGTGCCTGTTTTCCGAAACTCCTTCACAACCTTGAAATTACCGCCATACGCAGTCGGGGTCTTCGGATCAATCATCAACCGGTAGGTGAATTCAACATCATCTGCGGTCAGCGGCTTACCATCAAACCACTTGATATCCTCACGCAGCTTGAATTTTAACAGCCTCCCCCCATCCTCTATGGAAAATGACTCGGCAGCGTAAGGGACCAGTTCAATATCTTTATTATATTTAACGAGGCCCACATAGATTTGCGAGGCCACTTCATGAGATGCGGAATCGGTCGCAAGCATGGAGATGAGATTGCTCGGTTCCCCCAGCATCGCTTCCACAATCGTTCCTCCTGATTCAGGAGAAGAAGGAAGATCAGCCTCATTCACAGCTTTTACAGGGGTAGACGGCCCGGACTCACCGCAACCGACAAGAACCATCAAGCTGAGGACTGTTATAAGTATAGTGCGTAGACTCATTTTTCCTTGCAAATTTACGGGGGTTGAACCATATACTTTCGAGAGCAACGACCATTTGGGGACACTATGAACCAATGAGTCTCAAAAGCCAAGGGCATGTCCATACAAACTATTTTCTGCTCCTTGCCGAATAGACGGGTTCAGGGTAAACAGGACTGCCCTTTAGGAAATAATATAGGAAGTACAGAGTCCATGAGTAGCGGTGAAGAACAAATAGTCAAATCGATTCTGCAGGATTTCATTGGCGATTCGGTTCCGGAATATATTCTGGAAAGCGCCAAGGACGTCGTTGCGTCCAACGGAGTATCCAAGCTCGACCTGAAAAAGCGCGATCAATACTGGGATATTGATGGTTCGGTTCAAGGTGATGATTTTCAGAACTATACTTCTGAAATAGGATTAAACCTCAGCGAACAGTCCATCAACTATTATTGCAATTGTCCGGATTCCTTTTCCGGCGTCTGTCGTCACGTTGCAGCAACGGCCGTCAAACTCATGAATTCCCTGGATTCCGAGTCTGACGAAGAAGCCCCCATGGCCCGCACTGACTGGAAACAGACCTTTCGCCCCTTTTTCGCAACTGAGCTGGAACCGGAAGCAGGTCGACACTATCTCATTTACCGCATCTACCCGGAACATGGACGGCTGCAAGTAGCCTTTTTCCGAGCACGACAAAACAAGTCGGGCATCTCACAGGTACAGAACGAAGTTTCCCTTGCCCAAATTGTCGAGAACCCTGATTGGTGTGATTCTTCACCTGCACTACCGGGCGTTGCCGAACAGATCGGTCACTATCTTGATTACTGGGGACACAAGGTCGAGATTCCCGCTGGTCTTCACTCGTGGTTTTTCCGGGCAGTCAAGGGCGAGTACTACTTGTATCTCCGGGAAACAGACCAACCCGTGACTATTGAATCAAAGACCATGCAGCTCAAGCTTTCACCGGCATTGAGCGAAGATGGTTTGTCTTTCGAGATTCTCCTGTCGCGTGAAGACAAGATGCCCTTCTCCATCACCGATGAGGAGGAAATATATTTCTACGGTCGTCTGCCGCTGTGGGTATACTACAAGAACTCCTTCTATCCGGTACAGACCGGCCTTGATCCGAAGCTGGTTCAGGGCATGGTCGAGCAAAAGCCCATCGTACCCCACGCCGATGTTTCCGAATTCCTTGATCGCGTATGGACCAAGATACCTGTCTCCGACCTGTGGGGACAGGAGGACTTCCTGGAGCGCGTTGGTCCGATCTTCCAGAAAGCGGATTACAATCCCAAGCTGTATCTGGATGAAGAGGGGTCTCTGCTCGTACTCAAGGTGCAGAATATTTACGACAACGAACACGGCGAATTCCTGATGCCCGGTCCCAACCCGGACTTGCAGACCGGCAGCTACCACGAAGGTGGCAAGTCGTACCTGATTCGTCGTGCGCAGGACGAAGAAGCCCAGCTCATGACCGAACTGCAGGATATGGGGTTCCAGCCGAGGAACAATCATATCTGGTTCATGGAGCAGGAAGAAGCTATCAATTTCCTTCTCGACCACTATCCGCAACTCGTTGAGGCTTACCGCGTTTACGGTGAGCAAAACCTCACCCGCTACAAGGTCCGCACCACGCAACCCAATGTTGTGGCGGAAGTCGAAACCGATGAAGAGGAAAAGTGGTTCAACCTCGAACTGGCAGTCGAATACGACGACCAGCGCGTGCCCATCGAGATCATTTGGGAAGCCTGGACCAAAGGAAAGCGCTATGTACAGCTCAAAGACGGCTCGTACACCAGCCTCCCCGAATCCTGGTTGAACAGACTTGGCAACAAGCTCAAGGCCCTCGGCTTTGACCCGGAAAAGGCACCCAAGCAGCAGTTCAACCAGTATGAAGCGCCTGTTCTCGAAAAGATTCTCGAAGACCTCCCGCAGGCCCAGACCGATGAGTTCTTCGTCAACCTGAAAGAGAAGATCAATAATTTCGAAGAAATCAAAATCGTTGCGCAACCCAAGGAGTTGCAGGCTACTCTGCGCCCATATCAGGTGCAGGGTCTAAGCTATCTGAACTTCTTACGCGAGTATGGTTTCGGAGGCATCCTTGCCGATGAAATGGGACTGGGTAAGACCATTCAGACCCTTTCCTACATCCAGTCGTTGGTCGACAAAGGCATTGACGGTCCGAACCTGATCATCGTCCCGACCTCCGTACTGCCCAACTGGGAGCGCGAAGCAGAAAAGTTCGTCCCCGGACTCAAGCGCCTCACCATTTATGGTGCCAAGCGTGAAGAGCTGTTCCAGCACATCAAGGATTCGCATCTGGTCATCACCACCTATGCGCTTTTACGTCGTGATCTGGACGAATTGCTCAAGTACGATTACGCTAGCGTTATTCTTGATGAAGCACAGAACATCAAGAACCCGAACACCATCACCGCACGTTCCGTAAGAAAGCTTGAGGCCGGACTGCGCGTGTGTCTCTCGGGTACGCCCATTGAGAACAACCTCTTTGAGCTGTGGTCACTTTTCGAATTTCTCATGCCGGGCTTCCTCGGTTCGCAGCACTCGTTCCAGCGTGGTATCGTCAAACCCATCAAGGATGGCGACGAAGAAACGCTCGACTACCTGCGCACACGCGTAAAGCCGTTTATTCTGCGAAGGACAAAGTCGGAAGTGGCAAAAGATCTTCCGCCGAAGATCGAAACCACACATTACTGCGAACTGGTGGAAGAACAGCGAGAGCTGTACAACGCTCTGGCCATGAAACTGAAAGACCAGGTTTTGAGGGATGTCGAGGAAAAGGGCATGGCAAAATCGCAGATGTCCATTCTGGATGCCCTGTTGAAACTGCGTCAAATCTGTTGCCACCCTCGCCTGCTCAAGCTGGACATGCCGGGTGTTTCCACCAATCTGCCTTCTGGTAAATTCGATGCATTCAAAGACCTTGTTGTCGACATCATCGATGGTGGGCACAAGGTACTGGTGTTCTCGCAGTTCGTTAAGATGCTGCACGTCATCCGCAACTGGCTGCAGATCAGGGAAATCCCGTTCACCTATCTCGACGGTTCTTCCAAGGACCGCTTCGAGCAGGTCGACAAGTTCAATGAGAATGAAGACATTCCGATCTTCCTCATCTCGCTCAAGGCGGGTGGAACCGGCCTGAACCTCACCAGTGCCGACTATGTCATCCACTACGATCCATGGTGGAACCCTGCCGTGGAAAACCAGGCGACCGACCGTACACACCGTATCGGTCAGAAACGTCAGGTCTTCGCGTACAAGATGATTTGTCAGAATACCGTTGAGGAACGCATTCTCAAGCTGCAGGAGCAGAAAAAGGATGTGGCCGAGGCCATTATTCCTGGTCAGTCTGCACTCAAGAGCCTTACACGGGATGACCTGGAGATGCTGTTCGAGATTTAGTCGACTGGGCAGACACCTCTCAGGAATAATTCCTGTTTACACAAGTTAGTTGTACTGTTACTTTGCCCTACAGTCCAATTATCTGCTATATATCCAAGGTGTCTATGCAACCCATGATCAAAATATACCATGGTGCAACGTATGTATTCGACCCGTTGCACCACTTTTGGGAACACGATCGCACCCAGCGCTTTGTCGCGGGTGTGCTTGTGTTTGTCTTTCTTTTCGCCTTGGTCGCCATTGAGCTGAAACGGCAAGGATTACTGAGCGGCCATTTTGCCGAATTGGTCCCAACCAACCACTATATGGCAATCAACCTCGCGTTCACGCTTGTTCTCATCCTTGAGGTCGTCAGCCTCATCTTCACCTTGCCTTGTTCCATTTCAAAGGCAGTTGGTAAACAATTCGAGATACTTGCACTCATACTGCTCCGAAGCGCATTCAAGGCGTTGTCAGAGTTCCCTGAGCCAATAACCATCACAGGTCATGAACAGGAGTTGTGGATAATCCTCACCGACGGTGGTGGAGCGATTGTTATCTTTGCCCTTCTAGGGGTTTACAAGGTCTTGCGACGAAGTCTGGATGAGACAATTACCCGAGGGCCAACCTTGTTCCGGTTTGTTGCGGCCAAGAAAATCATCGCGCTAGCCATGCTGGTCATTTTCCTTTTCATGGGTGCCAAGAATATCTCTCTGTTTTTCTCTGGCAATGAGCCGTTCAACTTTTTCCAGAGCTTCTATACCGTTCTGATATTCAGCGACATCATGCTTGTCCTGACAGCCCAGCGGTACCTGCCATCATTCCGAGCTGTCTTCAGGAACTCAGGCTTTGCCCTGGCAACTCTTCTCATTCGACTGGCCCTGACAGCGCCCCCGTTCTACAATGTTGCCATTGGAACAGGTGCTGCTCTCTTCGCATGCGCTCTGACGCTCGTATACAATACGTTTTACTCACGAAATTCGAAATATCGACGCTATAGGGGCGTTAAATAACAAAAGCCCCGCAGACATGGCTGTCCGGTTAGGAACCGTTGGTATCCGTGGATTTCCGCATAAGCGTTGGTTTTCCTGGTAATGAATTTTTAATGGACATGTTTGACAGCCCATCGGAAAAGAAAATGTCCAAAATCTCTTCTGGTTATGATATGCAGATAGTGCTCAAACAACTGCAACCAAAGGAGATTTCGGACATGGCGCATCTTAACACGATCCTTCATCAAGTGCTATCCCTGATTCCCCGGTATGAATTCGAGGTCCTGGCCCGGGAACACAGTACTGGCAGGAGTCCTCGGACATTTTCTCGGTGGAATCAGTTCGCTTGTCTGCTCTTCATCCATCTGGCTGGTCGCCGAAGTATGCGCGACGGTATCAGGAGTCTGAGCGCAAACATCAGTCGATTGTATCATTTGGGCCTGCGCACTGTGGCCCGCTCCACCTTTGCCGATGCCAATTCCAAGCGCCCGGCCGAATTCTTCCAGGCACTTTTCGGCAAAATGTATCAGCGATGCGCGACCGTGGCCCCGGGCCACAAGTTCCGGTTCAAGACCAAACTCTTCAGCTTCGACTCCTCGGTCGTCAAACTCTGCCTGTCCGCCTTTCCCTGGGCCGACTTCCGCGCCAAGCGGGGCGGGATGAAACTTCATGTTGTTCTCGACCATGATGGCTATTTGCCTGCCTTCGTACGAGTCACCAAGGCCCGGCTGCACGATTCCAAGATGGCCAAGATGCTCAAGCTTCCCAAGGGTTCCATCGCCGTATTCGACAAGGCTTACATCAACTACTCCTGGTTCCGGATGCTCGGAGCTTCCAGCTTGTTCTTCGTGACCAGGCTCAAGACCAACGCCGTCTACAAGGTGCTCAAGCGATGTTCCGTAAGGAAAGGCACGGGCGTAACCTCGGACCACGTGATCAGCGTCACCATCAGGGGCGAGGAGCTGCGGCTCCGCCGCATCGGCTACCGAGATCCTGAAACCGGAAAATTCTACGAGTTCCTGACCAACCATTTCGACCTCTCACCCAAGACCATTGCCGACATCTACAAGGAGCGCTGGCAGATCGAGACGTTCTTCCGGCTCATCAAGCAGAACCTCCGCCTCAAAGCCTTTGTCGGCACTTCGGAAAACGCCGTGTTGAGCCAAGTCTATGTTGCCATGATCGCCTATCTCATTATGGCCTGGCTCAAATTCAAGTCCGGCATCGATTTTAGCCTCCAGCAGATGTTCCAACTGCTTCAGGTCAACCTCTTCGATCGACGGGAACTGGAGGGTATTTTCAAAACGCCGGGTGATAGCCACGACGACATCAACAACGATTACAGGCTATTAAGCTATGTCGATTAGCCGGACAGCAATGCCCCGCAGAGTATTCTTTCAAGCTGACACCTGCTATATTTTCTATCATTCGGAAAATACTCTTCCTTGCTTTCCATCCAGTTTGACGGCTATAGGGCAACCTTATGAGCAAAACAGAACACTTCGGATTGGATTTCGAAACCTTCGCGCGACTCATCGACAACATGCACGATGAGGTCATCATCTATGACAACAACTATCGTTTGCTCTACGTCAACAAAGCGTGCGAACGCCATTACGGTTTCACCCAGGAAGAAATGGTCGGCGTTCCGTTCTGGGAAATCGTCGAAAAGTATGCTGCCTGGAATAACCCTGCCCTACCCGCAGTCTACGAACATAAGCATCCGATCAAACAGGAGCAGCAAACATATCTTGGTTTGAACGTCCTGACCATCGCCGTCCCCATACTCGATGATCAAGGCGAGATCGAGTATGTCGTATTATCCATCCGTGACGACTTTCATAAGGGTCAAATTCCGAGCCTTAGCGAACTGAAAGAAGTTCGCCCCACCAGACAGGAAACTCGTCCTGAAGACATGATATACCACAGTAAGGCGATGGAAGATGTTGTGAAAGCTGCTCGAAAGGTAGGAGATCTCTGCGCCCCATGCCTGTTACTGGGAGAATCAGGTTGTGGCAAAAGCCTGCTCGCCAAGTTCATCCACTCCAACAGCAAACGGAGTGACAAGCCGTTCGTGATGGTTAACTGCGCGGCCATACCCGATCAACTTTTCGAGTCTGAACTATTCGGTCATGTGAAAGGTGCGTTCTCAGGAGCAACTCACGCCCGTGGCGGGCTCTTTGCCAAAGCAAAGGGCGGCACCTTGTTCCTCGATGAAATATCTGAATTGCCATTGCCCCTACAGGCCAAACTGCTACATGCAGTACAGGAAATGGAGTACCGGCCTGTGGGTAGCTCACAGACCGTCAAGGCGGATGTGCGTATTCTGGCAGCATCCAACCGCAATCTCAGTCGTATGGCCGAAGATGGAGCCTTTAGACAGGACCTGTTCTTTCGTCTTAATGTCTTTGATATTACTATCCCGCCACTGAGAGACCGTCCCGACGACCTCATGCCGCTCCTGTACTACTTCCTTAATCACTACGGGAAAAAACATGGCAAAGGTAAACACATCTCGCCCGAAGCCCAATCCATTCTCATGCAACATGCATGGCCGGGCAACGTCCGTGAACTAGCACATTTGGTAGAACGCCTGGTCGTGACCGCTGAGAGTGAGACCATCACCGTCGACCACCTGCCGACCACCTTATACAAAAACACCCCCTCCACCCCGACTGCGGTAAATCATGGTTCGCTTGATGACACTCTTGCTGAAGTCGAACGCAAGCTGATACTTGAGGCCAAAGCGCTTCATGGCAGCTCTCGCCAGGTAGCCAAAGCACTTGGAATCAGCCAAACCAGAGCCAGTCGCCTCATTCGTAAGTACACGTCCACATCCGAGTCAGAATAGACTCACGAGTCCAAAACGACTCACCCGCTCAATTAGTATACCCCTCCAAGCTTTCGCCTCAACAATGAGTCGAAAACGACTCGACTTCTCCCTTTTTATCGATTGCACAATCAATCAATAAATATCAACAACTTACTGTTTTAACAGCAGTAAAACCCCACATTTTTCTCCTCTCCCCTTGGCATGTGCCTTGCTCTCTTAAGGAAGCAAGAGACTACGAAACCGAGTACGAACTGCACGGTATTTCGCCAAAGGAGGATTTCGATCACGGTCACACCAAGGGGATAGATTCCGATCTCATAATTCCAGCATCCGCTTCCAGCATCGAGAAAAAGTCATGAGGAATGTCTCCTATGGAAGATGTGCGCTTTCCCCCGAAATTCGGACCACCGGTTAAGGTGGAGTCAGCGTCCTTAAACCGATAAGGAAGGACGCATGACAAAGAGCAGCAAAAGACGGAAACATTCGGACAAGTTTAAGGCCAAGGTCGCACTTGAGGCGATTCGTGGCGTGAAGACGCTTGCGCAACTGGCTGCGGAGTACAAAGTGCACCCCAATCAGATTTCCACGTGGAAGCGGCAGCTCCTTGAGAATGTCGATGACATCTTTTCCAGTGGCAAGAAAGCCAAAAGCCAGGAGGAGATAACCGCACCGTTATTTGAGGAGATCGGTCGGCTCAAGATGGACATCAAGTGGCTTGAAAAAAAGTTGTAAGCCTGCCGCTTGAGGTGCGCCGCCAGTGGATCAAACCAGATCGGGAGTATTCCATCCGGCGGCAATGCAAGTTGGCAGGCATTTCCCGTTCGGGATTTTACTACAAGCCTGTAGCCGAATCCGATGAAAATTTGGCCCTGATGCGTCTGATCGACGAGCAGTACCTGCGTCAGCCTGATTACGGCTCGCCGCGCATGACAGATTGGCTGAGGACACAAGGGCATCAGGTCAACCACAAGCGGGTTGAGCGACTGATGCAGATGATGGGCTTGCAGGCCATTACTCCAGGGCCGCATACGAGTGTCCCCAACCCGGAGCATCCCGTGTTTCCTTATCTGCTGAAAGGAGTTGCCATTGAACGAAAAAATCAAGTCTGGAGCGCTGATATCACCTACATCCCCATGCAGCGCGGCTTTCTGTACCTGGTGGCAGTGATAGACTGGTGGAGCCGCTTCGTGCTGGCTTGGGAGCTATCGAACTCGATGGATAGTTCTTTCTGCGTGGATGCGCTCAACAAGGCTTTGCGCATCTCTACGCCGGAGGTGTTCAACACGGACCAGGGAGCGCAGTTCACGAGTCGTGAATTTACCGGAGTTCTGCAGAGCAAGGGAATTGCAATCAGCATGGACGGCAAAGGTCGCGCAATCGACAACGTCTTCATTGAGCGGCTGTGGTGGACGGTGAAATATGAGGATATTTACCCCAGGGCGTACTGTGATGGGATCGAGCTATACCATGGGCTTACGCGCTATTTTCGGTACTACAACGAGGAGCGCGGTCATTCGTCGTTGGACAAAAGAACTCCCGCTGACGTATACAGGGGCAACTTGAATGTTCATTGACTTGGCTCGTAGCCGTTGCTCCGCTCCGCCCTCGGCCCTTCGGGCCGCCCCTACGGGGACGGGCTACGCTCCACAACGGCTATGGCGACCCGCCTCCTCGGAGGCACAAACTCGGACGCCGGGCTCCACCTTAAAAAGACCGATCAGTGGTCCAAAGGATGGGGGGAGGCGCAATGTGCAGAAGCCAAACAGGAATAATGAATGACTCACAATTTACCATGAGGAGAAAAACAATGTTTAAAAATCAAGTTGTTGTTGGTTCACTCTACGCACTCTGTGCCACAGTCCTTTGGGCTGGTGCATTCATTATTGCTCGCCTGGCTGTCGGTGAAATTTCGCCCATGACCCTGGGGGCCACCCGTTGGGGCATGGCACTGCTTATTCTCAGCACATTCATGTTGCCCACAGTCAAAAAGGAATGGCCCATAGCCAAAACCTTCCTGCCGCAGATTATCGCAGCCGCTCTCTTCGGTGTAGCCGCATACTCCCCGCTCAGTTATTTCGCGGCACAGACCACCTCTGCAATCAACCTCTCCCTCATTTCCGTGACCACCCCGATCTTCATCGTCATAATTGCAGCCGGTATGGGACAAAAACAGTCCATCAATACCTGGGCTGGCTGTATCGTGGCTCTGCTGGGCTCCTTCTATCTCGTATCCGGTGGTAACATCGACAAGATCCTGGGCATGCAGTTCGCAGCGGGTGATATCCTGATGCTCGCAGCCGCTGTCGGTTTCGCCATATACAGCCTCATCCTCAAAAAGACTCCCGAAGGACTGTCCGGCGGTACCATCATGTACCTGATGTCCTTCTTCGCCGTGCTGATGCTCATTCCTTGCGTTATCTGGGAATCCACCCAGCCCTCCATGGTCTTCAACATGAACGGCATCGTTCTCCTCTCCATTACTTTCTCCGCCATCTGTTCTTCCATCATCGCATGGTGGACGTGGAACATCGGCCTCAAGAAGGCAGGACCGGAGTTGTGCGGCATGATTTACTACTCCCTGCCTCTGTGGGGCGGCGTCTTTGCATACATCTTCCTGGGCGAGCAGATGACCTCTGTTCACTACATCTCCGGGGCGCTGATCATCGGCGGTATCGTCTGGGCCAGCCGTGGCGCAAAAAAAGCACCGGTCGAAATTGAAGCGACGCCCAACGAGACCTAAGACTTCGCGCCTTGAAATATACCGGGGCAGGCCCATTGCTTTCCCCGGTCTTCCACTCGACAGGGGATACAAAACGCCACAGAGGTTCGCGCCTCATCAGGCACATCACAATGAAGTCGCGGCCCACTTCAGACCGCGGATAGACCACAGATCAAGGAACCAAAGCAATGAATGGACAACAGAAAAGACTCATCCAGCTTACGGTGAACGGAGAAGTTCAGACTCTGCCGGTTGAATCGCATTGGACGCTTTCCTCCGTGCTGCGAAACGGTTGCGGCCAAACCGGCACAAAGGAAGCGTGTGACGAGGGCGCCTGTGGCGCGTGTACTGTACTTATTAATGGCGTGGCTGTGCCCGCTTGCATGGTGTTGGCCGTGGAGCAGGAAGGAAAGGACATTGAGACCATCGAAGGGTTGTCCGTAAACGGCAAGCTGCACCCCATTCAGGAGGCTTGGCTCGAAGAATACGGCGCCCAGTGCGGTTTCTGCTCTCCCGGCATGATCATGACCACCAAGTATCTGTTGAGCAAGAACCCCAATCCTACGGACGACGAAATCAAGGAAGCCCTTGGAGGCAACCTCTGCATCTGTAGCAACTACGAACACATTATCAATGCCGTGCGTAGTGCCGCCAAAAAAATATCCAAGGAGCAGACACATGTTTAAGACCAAATCCGTAGGCCAGTCCGTCCGCCAGAAGGATGGCGCCCCCCGCGTTACAGGCGATGCAAAATACTATGCAGATGTCTTACTTCCCGACATGCTGCAGACCCGCATCCTGCGCAGTCCTTATCCGGCAGCCGACATCATCAGCATAGACACCTCCGAAGCAGAAGCCGTTCCGGGCGTAAGGCTCGTCATGACCCATGAGAACTTCCCCAAGGCGTTCCGCAAAAGCCTGTATTATGTCGGCGACCTCGTGGCAGCAGTCATAGCTACCGATGCCACCATTGCCGAAGAAGCCATGGAACTCATCAAGGTCGAATACGAAAAAAAGAAATTCGTTCTGAACCTCGAAGACGCCATCAACCCGGACTCTCCCCAGGTTTTCGAGGGAGTGGACAATTGCCATGATTGGGAATTCCACTACTACATGAGTGACCGCGATCCCGAAACACGACTTTTCAAAACCAAGACTCAGGCAGAGTACAACGGTTTTGGAGATATCGATAAGGGGTTTGCCGAAGCAGATGTCGTTGTCGAACAAAAGGGTCTCAAATACGCTTACTGCAAAAGCCCCGCAATGGAGCCTCGCGGTTGCACCGCCCACTACGACGGCAACAAGCTCAATGTATACACCCACTCCCAGGGACTGCACGATGAGAAACTCTGTCTGGCTCAGGCCCTCGGCATCAACTCCAGTATGCTCAATTACATTTCGCCCTACACTGGCTCCAGCTTTGGCGGAAAGAACGCATTCCCTCTGGATCGCAACATCGCATCCCACTACCTGATGGTGGCCGGGCTTGCCACTCTGGAACTGCACAAACCCGTACACTGCAGCTACTCAAGAGAAGAAGAGATGCTTTGCGGTTGGTCCCGTGGCAGTATTGGTGATGTCAAAGTCGGCTTCAAGAAAGACGGCACATTAACGACCATGGACTTCTTCCACTGGCAGGAGTGTGGCGCAGGCGGAGACAAATACCCGACCAAAAATGCAATCCTCGCTACCGGAGCAGTCCTTTACTCTCGAAATGTCGAGCACCAACGCAGCCGGATTCGCTACGTTCACACCAACCGTTTCTGCTGCAACGGCTGGCAGGGATATGGCGTTCCCGAAGGGACCTACGCGGTGGAAACCACCATGGATATCGCTGCGTACCAGATGGGTATCGATCCGGTCGAAATTCGCAAGAAGAACTGCATGCGCGCAGGCGATATCGACTCCGGCTGGGACCCGCTGACTTACAAATCCGCCTATATCTCTTCCTCCGGCATCCGCGACTGCCTCGATAAAGGCGCAGAGTATGTGGATTGGAAAAACAAATGGCAGCACCCCAGAGAAAAGACAGGGCGCATCCGCAGCGGTATGGGCGTGGCCATCTTTGCCATGGCCGCAGGTCGCCCCGGGCCGGGCAACTCCAGTGAAGCCATGGTCAAGGTTTTCCCAGACGGCACTGCGGCCTTCGTCTGCGCCGTCGCGGACATAGGACAGGGCCAGCACACCGTGCAGACCCAGATCGTTGCTGACGTCCTGGGCCTCCCTTACGAAAAGATCGGGCTGGTCTGCCACGATACAGACTCCACTCCATTCGCCACACTGGTCGCCAGTAGTTGCGGAACGTGGATTCAGGGCTGGGCCACATACGGTGCGGCACTGGATGCCAAAAACAAGGTGCTCGGATTGGCAGCAGAAAAGCTGGGAGTACCGGCTGAGAAACTGACCATGGATGAAAACGGAATCCATGTCGTGGGCGACAGAAGCAAGAACATATCCTTCTCAGACGCATTCGGCACCCGTGGCCACTATGGCGGCGTTCATGAAGTGGTCGGCTACTATGTCCACAATTCTCCCACTAGCATCAATGACAAGGGGGAGAAGAAGGATGGAATCTACCTTCCCAAGGAAAAAGGTGCTCAGTTCATCACCCTTGATGTGGATACAGAGACCGGCATCATCTCCAACGTTCAGGTCGTGATGGCCCAAAACGTGGGTAAAGCGCTGAACCCAAAGATCGTTGCAGGACAAATGCTTGGCTCACGGCACGGCATTGAGAACGCAACACTGGCAAACGACTGCATCGTGGACAAGCGCAACGGCTGGCTCATGACACCCAACTGGGTCGATTACCGGCACTCCACTGCCATGGATTGCGATGTAACTCCCTTGATAGTCGAGAAGCCCGGTGATCCGAGTCACCCGCTCGGAGCCACGGCCTGTGGCGAAGGCGCAGCCTGCCCCACCTTGGCCTCATTCTCCAACGCCCTGTACAACGCTATTGGCGTCCGCATTCTGGAGACACCGTTCACACCTGAAAAAATCCTCACCGCACTGGGCAAGATCCAGGACAAAAGGAGGAAAAAATAATGAAACGTTTCGATCACTTCAATGCCACTACAGTGGAAGAAGCAGTTACGCTCCTTAATGAGAGCGAAGGACCGAGCTATGTCATCGCCGGAGGCAGTGACCTCATGGGGTGTCTTAAGGACAACCTGTGGATGGAAAGCCCCGAGCGAATAGTCAACCTCAAGACTATCCCGGGCCTCAAAGAGCTTCATGTGGATGATGATGGCCTCCACATCGGAGCCATGGTCACCCTGACCGAGATCGCCGAGTCCGATACAGTCAAGGAACAGTGGCCCGGACTGGCCGAGGCTGCCCGCCGCACCGGATCGCCGCTGCTGCGCAACATGGGCACTATTGCCGGAAACATCTGTCAGGAGAACCGCTGCTGGTACTACCGCTATCCCGATAAGATCGGTGGTCGCATCGACTGTGTACGCAAGGGCGGCAAGCGTTGCCTTGCTGTTCCCGGAGACCACCGTTTCCACTCCATATTCGGCCAGGTCAACAAATGCATTGCCGTCAATCCCAGTGATACGGCCCCAGCTCTTGTTGCCCTTGAGGCCACTATCAAGACTACCAAGCGCGACATTCCCGTGGATGAATTTTTCTCCGCAGAGATGGGCGCACAATCCACTGTTCTGGATCGTGATGAAATCGTCACCGAAATCATCATTCCGACTCCGAAAGCCGGTTCCTTCAGTGCCTTTGAAAAGATCGCCTACCGCAAGTCCATTGACTTCGCCATCGTGAACTGCGCTGTCTCGATCACCATCAAGGACGACAAGGTCACGGCTGCCCGCATCTGCCTCAACGGTGTGCACAACAACCCGCGCCGTTGCGAGACCTCCGAGGAGTTGCTCATCGGCAAGAAGTTGACTGATGCAGTCGCACAGGAAGCAGGAGAGCTGGCCGTGGCTGAAGCAAAACCGCTTTTCCAGAACATCTACAAGGTCCAGATGGCCAAAACCATCGTAACCGACACGCTTCTGGAATGTAACAACTAACAAGGAACTAAGGATAAACCTGCCATGAACAAGTTAGAGATCAACGTTTCCGGCGTCATTCTCGCTGCAGGTAAAGCCTCCCGCATGGGGAGGGACAAACTGTCCCTCCCCTTCCGCGGAAAGCCACTGCTCCAGCACGTCATCAATGCTGCCCGCCAGTCCTGTCTCAAAAGTGTGACCGTCGTCATACCCGAGGCATCCGGGCTGGAGCAGGCCCTCGACATGAGGGGATGCAAGATTGTCAACGTAGTACGGCAAGATTTCGGCCAGGCTGAATCGTTAAAAGCCGGGCTACGGGCTGCAATGGATGGAGTGGACGGGTGCATGGTTCTCCTCGGAGATCAGCCGCTAATCACTACAGACACCATTGACATGCTGGCAGGGGCATTCGCTCAGCAACACGAGTGCTGGGTAGCACCAGTGCAGGAAGGCATGCGTGGAAATCCTATTACCATCCCATCCACATGGTTTCCCAGGGTGTTTGAACTCGAAGGCGATACCGGAGCTCGCCCTCTGCTGGCTGAGCCAGGCCTGGCCCTGCGCCTCGTGCGCATCAACGAGGTCGGCCCGTTCATTGATGTGGATACAGAGCCTGAATATCAGCGACTTCTTGAGAAATACGAAACCAGGACCGCGTAAGATGATCATGAACACGACACTCCCCACTATCGTCATTCGCGGTGCAGGCGACCTCGCCACCGGTGTAGCTCTGCGACTCTACAGAGCCGGACTGCGCAATATCGTCATGCTGGAAACACCCGCTCCTCTGGCTGTTCGCCGCACGGTCGCGTTTTCCGAATGCATCAAGCATGACACCATGACCGTGGAAGAGGTAACTGCTGTATGCATAGACTCTGCTAACGACACTGCAAGAGCATGGGCGGCAGGCGACATCCCTGTTCTGGTGGACCCCGAAGCAACAACACTGCCCGATTTACAACCTGAAATTGTAGTGGACGCCATCATTGCCAAACGCAACTTTGGTACTGACATATCCATGGCCCCGCTGGTCATCGGACTCGGCCCCGGTTTCGTGGCTGGCAAGGATGTTCATGTCGTTATCGAAACCATGCGCGGACACCATCTCGGTCGTGTCATCACAGACGGCCCCGCCAAACCTAACACCGGCATTCCCGGAACCATCGCCGGCTACAGTATAGAACGTGTCTGCTGGGCCGAAACGTCAGGAATTTTCACTACTGCTTTCAATATTGGCGACACCATCGGCAAAGGCGAAGAACTGGGTCGCGTGGATAACACCCCCGTACTCGCCAAGGTCGACGGAGTTATACGCGGCTTATTGCGAAACGGAACTCCTGTAAAAAATCATACAAAGCTGGGGGATGTAGACCCACGAGGAACGGGTTCCTACTGCAATCTGGCATCCGACAAGGCCATGGCCATCGGCGGTGGCGTACTCGAAGCCATCTGCAACCATATTTTCACGAAGAGGTTATTATGACCTTAGCCGCAAGTTCGTGTGCCATCGCTCAGCTCATTTCGCCAAGCCATCGACTCATCACCGTCGTTGGAGCGGGTGGAAAGACCTCCCTTATAAACTGGCTCGGTATGCAGATACTGCCACCTGAGAAACGAGTCATTATCACTTCGACAACAAAGATATTCCCGCGCCATAACGTATGCACCATCCTCAATGACGGCCAGCCAGACTTCATAGACAGGATCGAACAGGCTCTTGACCGGCATCGCAAAGTAGTCGTGGCTCAACAACTGGACACCCGGAGCGGCAAGCTCATCGGCCTGTCGCCGGCCTTTGTTACTCATCTACGAAATCGCAACATCGCCGATACCATTCTGGTAGAAGCCGACGGTGCAGCCCACAAGCCGCTCAAGGCCCCGGCTGAGCACGAACCCGTAATCCCGCTGGAATCCGATCTTTGCATCGGCGTCATGGGACTGGAT
This sequence comes from Pseudodesulfovibrio profundus, assembly GCF_900217235.1. Classification (NCBI taxonomy): domain Bacteria; kingdom Pseudomonadati; phylum Thermodesulfobacteriota; class Desulfovibrionia; order Desulfovibrionales; family Desulfovibrionaceae; genus Pseudodesulfovibrio; species Pseudodesulfovibrio profundus. The sequence goes on from NZ_LT907975.1 coordinate 1,044,990, forward strand.
GCCATGTATCTCCCTTTGACTGAGGCCAATGTGCATCGTCATGAAATTTTTTCGCACATTACCAAACTTCTGCCCGGTGAACCCATCACCCCGAAGCAGATGCTGGACATAGCTGTTGCCCCCAACGGTCTATTCAAGGGAAGCCCGGCCACAAGCAAACTGGCAGTGGTGCTCAATAAAACTGACATCCCCGGCGGTGGATATCGTGTCCAAGAGATTGAGCGTATTCTGCCGCAAGAGCAAAGGACAAGAAACTACGCATGGTTTACGGGCTCGATCCTGAACGGGCAATTACATCGCATCGATGCCGGTCCGCCCATTATGACTGAACCAATCAATAATAGACCTGAGTGTTTCCATCGAATTTAAAAGCAGGAGATGACCATGTCCAAAGAACAGAAAATCTCACTTACCACGCTCTCCACCTGCCCTCCTGAGAAAGGCGGCGTCTGTCTCGTCTGCTTCTTCGGTGCTCTGTTCATCATCCTGACCGCCTGTATCCCATTGTTCATGTACCCCGAAGAAGGGGAACGAATAATCAACACAATGTTTGAGTTTGTAACCGTGGAAATGGGCTGGCTCTATATGCTGGCAGGAGCCGCGATATTTCTTCTGCTGATGTGGTTCGCGTTCGGCCCCTTTGGTAGCAAGCGCCTTGGAGACAAGGTTGAGTACTCCACTTTTTCCTGGATCGGCATGCTTTTTTGCGCAGGCGTGGGCGCTGGCATCATGTTCGGCGGCTCCATCGACTGGGCCTATTATGCGGCCTATCCCATGCATGGTGAGCCTGCCGGTACCATGAAAGCTCTGGAATGGGGCACCGCCTATGGCATGTTCCACTGGGGCCCCATCTGCTGGTCCATCTACGCAGTCATGGCCGTACCCATCGGCTACAGTTACTACGTCAAGCGTGTCCCCATTCTGAATATTTCCCAGGCTTGCACCGGACTATTGGGCAACCGGGTCAATGGCTGGCAAGGCAAGCTCATCGATATCATGTTCATGACCGGTTTAGTGGCGGGTTCCGCCACTGCCCTGGGGCTTGGTATCCCCATTGTTGCCGCAGCCATTTCATCCGTTACCGGCATGGAACACTCTTTCTGGATGGAGTTTGGCACACTCTTATTTGTAACTACCATCTTCTGTGTCTCCTCCAGCCTGGGACTGAAAAAGGGCCTGAGCAAGCTCTCGGACTTCAACGTACTGGCCGCCTTGGCACTGATGCTATTTGTGTTCATTTTCGGCCCTACCCTGTTCCTGACAGACATGGCTATTTCATCGCTCGGTCTGATGATTTCCGAGCTTGTCACCCTGGCCACATGGATGGACCCCATGGAAACGTCCGGATTCACCAAGGACTGGACGATATTCTACTATGCATGGTTTGTGGCCTATGCCCCGTTCATGTCCCTGTTCATCGCAAAAATTTCTCGTGGGCGCACCGTGCGCGAGGTGGTCCTCGGCCCCGTCATTATCGCATCCCTTGGCTGCGGCTGCTTCTATCTTGTTTTCGGCAACTTCGGCTTGCACCTCCAGTTAACAGGTCAACTTGATGTCATATCAATGGTCAAATCCGTAAAAGGCGCTACCGCCATCATGGCTATTGCCGATTTCATGCCCATGGCCTCACTTTACAAAGTTATTTTCGGTGCGGTGACCGCCATATCCATGGCCACTACCTTTGATGCAGTCTCTTTCGCATTGGCAGCCACCACCACCCTCAAATTGACACCCGATGAAGAACCTGCCCGCTGGAACCGTTTGTTCTGGGCAATATCACTCGGCATGCTGCCCACCGGCATCATGCTCATCGATGGACCACTTTCGGTACTGCAAACCGCATCCATTGTGGTCGGCCTGCCAGTACTTGGTGTCATCGTCATCGGTGTCACCTCATTTCTCAAGGAATACCGGCAAACTGGTTGGGTCGAATACGACTCCGCAGCCTGTACTCCTCGAGATCTGTAACCAAGCCACCTCATAGGAAACACAGAGAGGTTATTATGAAAACCATGCATGTTGAAAATGCCATCGGTACTGTCTTGTGCCAGGATATAACCCGCATCGTCCCCGGTCAGGCAAAGGGACCGGCCTTCCGCAGAGGCCACGTTGTCACACCGGAAGACATCCCCATGTTGCTGGATATCGGCAAGGAGCATCTCTACGTTTACGATCCGGAAGACGGGTACGTCCATGAAGATGACGCCGCCTACCGTATCGCCACGGCAGCAGCCGGACCAGGCATTGAACTCTCCACGCCGGTGGAAGGGAAAATCACCCTTCGAGCCACCCATGACGGCCTTCTGGATATCGACACCGACACGTTGTTCAAACTCAACTCGGTCAAAGACGTCATTTTCGGTACGATTCATACAAACCAACTGGTTGAGAAAGGCCGCCCCATGGCCGGAACCCGTGTCATCCCGCTCGTGGTCCCCGAAGAAATTGTAGCCGAAGCAGAGGCTGTGCTGCGCAATTCTCCTCCCCTCATTCAGATTCGCCCACTCAAGCCATGCAAGGTAGGAATAGTCACAACTGGCAGTGAAGTGTACAGCGGCAGGATCAAAGACAAGTTCGGCCCTGTGGTCCGCAAAAAGTTCAGCGCATACGGTTCCTCCACCGTAGGCCAACGCCTGGTGTCGGATGATCCGAACATGACGGTTAAGGCTATTCAGGACTTCATCGCCGAGGGCGCAGATTTCATCGTGGTGACCGGCGGCATGTCCGTGGACCCCGACGACCAGACGCCCGCCTCCATCCGCATGGCTGGGGCAGATGTAATTACCTACGGAGCACCGACTTTTCCCGGCGCCATGTTCATGCTCGCCAAGATCGGCGACATCCCCGTTGTCGGCCTGCCGGGATGTGTCATGTACTATCGCGCCAGCATTTTCGATCTGATCATTCCGCGCATTCTGGCGGGCAAGGAAGTGACCCGCGAGGATATCATCAACCTCGGTCACGGCGGATTCTGTGAGGGGTGTGACGAATGCCGCTATCCGGTGTGTAGCTTCGGAAAGGGAGCATAACATGCGTACCGTGTTTGAAGAGATTCTTACTGCTCTTGAGCGAGGGCAAGCAGTCACCCGCATTGCTGTTGTTAAAAGTTCCGGCTCCACACCACGTGCTGCCGGGGCGTCCATGGCTGTCTTTGAAGACGGTTCCATCACCGGCACCATCGGCGGCGGCTCTGTGGAGCACGCCAGTTACATGGCAGCGAAGAAGCTGGCTCCCGGGCAAACGACAATCCGCGAGTTCGACCTCACTCCCAATGATGCTGCATCCATCGGCATGGTCTGCGGCGGTTCCATGACTGTTCTGCTCGACTCACTGCTTCCCACCGAAGAAAACGTACAGTTCGTTCAAAAGATCGTTGACCAGTTTTCATCGCCAGAAACACGATTGCTGGTCACAACCCTCGCCACAAACGGGACAGTCACCCAACGAGAGGTGCTCCCCGTCAATGACGACACAAATAATGCCATAACAGAGCCTTTTGTTCGTTGTAACGAGCAAAAGACTACGTATTTCGAGCCACTGCTCGCCCCGGAAACAGTTCACTTCATTGGTGGAGGCCATGTGACCCAGGCTACGGCCAAACTGGCAGCGTTCACCGGCTTTCGGGTCATTGTCGTGGATGACCGCGAAGAGTTTGCCAACTCCGAACGCTTCCCGGATGCAACGGAAATTCGGGTTGCAGCGAGTCTCAAAGATTGCCTTCCAACACAACTTGGACCCAAGGATTACGTGGTGATCATGACACGCGGCCATCTCCACGATAGGGATGTTCTGGCCCAGGCATTAAACACCAATGCCGGTTACGTGGGGATGATCGGTAGCAAAAAGAAGAGAAGCGCAACCTATGAATCGCTGCTCAAAGACGGGTTCACACAGGCAGCACTCAATCAGGTGCACTGCCCCATCGGCCTGTCCATTGGTGCAGATACACCGGAAGAAATAGCTATCAGCATTATGGCGGAACTCATTATGATGAGAAAGAAAGACCGGCACAACCTCCAGTAGATAAAAGATATCTGATACTCCCCAAAATCATGTCATACTTCAAGGCAGGCAGCTCAATATCACTCACCAAGGACAAAAAAAGAGGGTGGTAAAAACCACCCTCAAAAACTTTCGTAGCGATTGCCGCTAGCTGACTGATATATTTCCATATCACCACAGCTGGACACTCTATTTCAGAACCTAGAACGGTTCTGTGGCGTGTTAATATGTCTGTTACATCTTAACCTCCTATAATCAAGTGCTAACTGTTCAATGACAGACTCTCAAACGTCCAGTTAGAATCTGTCCACTTATACACAAAATAAGCAGGCTAATCATATGAATCAGACCTTGGCTTAACCTCCATAGACAAAATCGGATCGGATATTTTCCCCTTCCTAACTTGGAAGAGTTGTCCAAATACGGACATAAGAAAACCCTCAGAAGAACAGTCTTCAGAGGGCACACGTCATGACCTGATCAAATTTCAATCATACGAGTCAGGTGGCTCATCGTGTATGAACGTGTCTTCTTTGCATGCTATACAGAGGCTGGCGAGACAAGACCTTACACTACTTGCATACTTAGCGGGCAATAGCCGCGGACCTTGAAGGCTATGCTATAGACTAAAACAGCCGAAGCTGAGTTAATTTAATTTTTCATTATATCAACTTCAAAATAATGTCACCCCGTAAAGTACCTATCTTAGGACCAGCCACAAATAGATACTTTTGATCAGTTGGGAATAGTCACTTTTAAGTCCAATATTATGTCAGTCCTAGGCGCTTTTCGAAGCTGATATACAGGACAGTTTATCAATATGGCTGGTAAATTCCAGTGGCGTCAAACTACCGAGGGAAATGTTAGGATGATCTCATTGACAATTACAAGTGAATGAATATTGTTTGTACCGAAGGCGCGGCGGCTCCTTTCCAAAGCCGTACCGAAATGCACGAGTAGAGGCCGAAAGTGCGCTCATTTCGGTAAGGAGGTGATAGGCATGGCCAAGACCAAATCTGGAAAGAAGAAGGTCCACGTTCCCAAGCATACCCGCAAGGGTAAGGACGGGAAGAAGCAGGTGGTGCGCGAGCACTACCGGTCTACCCCTGAATAGGGCGTGAACCGCCGCTGCGTCTTCGCTCCTACTTTTTGATATCTGTGGCGATTTCTTTCTTCACCTGCCCAGCGTAAGCGAGATACACGCCAAGGCATACGACAAGTAAAACAATCCCAGACAAAACCTCGTAGACAGATAAAAATTTTGCAAAAGTACTTTTCGGAGCCAAGTCCCCATAGCCTAATGTCGTGATAGTAACCACGCTGTAGTAGACTCCATCGACGACGCTAAGGGGCCTCTCGATATGACTGCTATGCCACGATTCTTTTGGGAGTAGCGTATAGAGAATCGCAAAGTTCATAATCAGTTCAAGAAAACTGAGAAGAGCTTGGTCAAGCCTCTGCTTCATACCAATCTCGTCTCTGTTGGCTTTGCTGTAATTACCTTCACGGTCAGGCAGTTTTTCAAATGCATCTCTAATGAATGCCGAGACGATTTCGTTGCATCGGCAAAGAGGAAGAAAAAGCATCAAAGCTGGCATAGGAAGACCATTGATAAGGTGTTGCCAGCACCAATAAAGCAGAGCTTCATCATCAAAAGGAAGGCGAGTAGGAGCAAAGACCTGCTTAGATAGGAGCACAAAAGCCAGTAACCAAAACCCCAGAGACCAGGCCTTAAGAAATTTTTCTTTGTTAAAATAGTACTTTCCCAACTTAGCCAAAAGAAGAGTTGGTGAAGCGACTACCCTGGAAAGTTCGATCCAACCAGGTATGATTCTTTTAAGATGATCCCTCATAAAGCCTCACCCTGCCGTTAATATATCCTGCCAACATCAACAGACATATCCAGATATGCCAGCATCATGCGGCCGAATGGCGTTATTTTAAAATTCTGTGCGGCTAGTTCATTTCCACCAATTCGACTCTTATCGTTTTTATTGCGCGCAATCAGCCCCAAGGTTGACAGATTGAGATAGTAAGAATCGTAAACCGCAGCATCTTCAAAATCTTCCGATGAAGACCCAAGGCTCGTTTGGGGCCTTGATAGAGTCTCACGGTTCTCTTCCCAGAATCGACGACTCTCCCCAGGACCTAATGCTCTAGCATACAGCAACAACACTTCTACATCGTTGATCTTATCAAACGTTTCGATCAGACGTTTTTTGATCTCATGCTTTCTTTCTGTGTCTGAAAAACCATTCTTGAGAAGAGATGCTATGTACTGCCGTCGGTCTTCTGTTATCGCCCGTCCGGCCTGGATCATCGCCTCTTCGATCAGGTCGAGGCCTTCGGGGGAAGCCATGGCGCTGCGCAGGGTTTGCTCTGCCTGCTCGCCTAGCTGTGATTCGAGCCGCCTCAGAGTGTCTTCCACGCGATGAATGCGCTGGTTCGGAATGGTCGCGCCGATGATTTCTGCGGCAAGCGGACCGACCACTGGGATAGCCCCGAGAATGCCTTTGACAGCAACAGCAAGGTCATCATTATTCCTGAGTGCGTCAGCCATTTAATTCCTCCTGCGTTCTTTCCCTTAATGGATGACCTAACTTCGTTCTCGTAGAGTTGCCCAAGCTATTGATGCGAAAACATATTGTAGAAAGTCCAAGGTGGGGAGAATGCATCATTCCTTGATGCAAATTGAAGCAAGGCATATCGCACTATTCGCTCGAGCCCGACAAGGGTTGGAGCTTTCTTTATAATTTTGGCCAGCTCTTTATCCTGAAGGACTGGTGATCCGAATTGTACTTCATTGTTGCCTCCGCCATGATTGAGGGCCACCCAGTTTCCAAATGCGCTGCCTGTATGAACGTAACGGCTTCTTAGGTCATAGGCAGACTTAATGGCCTTCTCAAAAGAATCTTCTTTCAATCGTGCATATTGATGTGCAGCTTCGGACTTTTCAAAAAAAGAAGCATCCACTAAATCCAGCAGTGTTTTTATATACTTCTTTTTTATTGATCTAAGTTGGGCTTTAAGTTGCTTTAATATGCCGTTTCCGCCACCACAATTCTGTTCGATACATGTGAATAGCCCTAATATTTGGGGATCTAACAGCGCTTCAGCCTCATAATCAAAGTGGTTAGATAGCCTTTCACATGCTGTTATTAGATTAAGATAAGCCACTTCAGGATTTCTTTCGCTATTGATCAAAGCCAGTGAGTAGAACCGAGAGCATGCAATGAATGTGGTGCCAAACTTGTCTTCAGTTTGCCCATGTATGAGATCTTTAATACGGGACAGTTCTGTCAGATTTAAGGGGATTTCAAAGTCAGGACGAATGTCATCAGAGTTGTGCGGAAGACTCTTTTGGTAAATGCGGTCATGAGTATCTATGTTCGGAAGCCAATGGAAGCCGCTTCCCTCCAGCAAGCCATGGTTGTCGAACCGCTTGCCAAACAGGACGGACAAATAAGAGCAAATTATATCACCAATATAGCTATAGTCAGGAATGACTATGCCTGGAGCTTTCTCGATTGGTTCGGTAGAGAACGTGAAGACAAAAAAATGACGAGGATTTTGATTATCTCTTCTTGGAAATGAATGCGTCAATAAGCAGTCCTCGTCTCTAAATTCACCAACAAATCTAGCTGGTGACGAAATCAGGACCTTGTGAACAGTCTCATCCGGTTTTAGCTCTACTAATTCCCCTGCCAACTTCCTATCCTTTCTTTCGTCTTCTTTTCTTCTTACCCTTGGCCGCTTCCCGCTCAGTCTTGATCCGCTCCAGCAGCACCGATGCGGGTTCGTCGTTTGGATCTTGGGGGACGAGTTCGCCTCGGAAGGCTTTGGCGAGGATGGATTGGTCGAGAGAATCGAGCGAGCTACTCCCTTCTAGAATTTTATTCTCAATTGAATCCAAAAGCTTGAATTGCTGTCGAAGCAAGCGCACGATCTCGGCCTGCTCCTCTACCGGAGCTAAAGGAATCGGGAAGTATCTGAACATCGGAATATTGATGCGTAATCTTGTTGCACCAAAAGCGAGCTCCTTAATCAGTCCCTTGCTTGTAGGGGAATTGAAAAAGTGCATCAAATATTCGGTGAAGCAGCAGCCCTCATCAACATCCATCTTAATAACATCCGGCGTGACCATGGAAACACCACAATCGTTAGGATAAATACAGCTTTCACCTGGAGGGTCTCCAAGCTTCGTTACAAGCAACTCGCCGCCATTAATGCTGTATGGCTGGTGAAACTCCTCCCAAACATCTGGGTCCATAAAGTTAGGCTTGTTTTGATTGAAGCCCTCCATCTTAACATGCCGAAGAAAAATGATCGGCACTCCTTCATCACGAAAATCTTTTGCCTTGAATATTGTACCGAATGGGCCTGCACAAATGGCATTTAATTTGTCTTGAGCAAGACGAAAATTATGAATCCATGCCCACCCGTTAGGTAACTGAGGAAGCTCCAGCACTGACTCCCATTTATTCTTACCTCTTATTTTAAACTTGCCAGTTCGCTTTTCCTCTTGGACAGAAACAACCTTATCTGCAGGCGTGACATCGGGATTCTGTTTGCGCCACTCTGCAGTCAAGTCGCCACGGAAAGCGGCGGCGAGGACGGACTGCCGGAACTTATCCAGCAACGGCTTGGTGGCCTCCAGAGCTTCACGAGCAATGCGGCTCTTGGTTTGCAAAACGTCAATCTTGTCAGCGATGCGGCGTTGTTCACCAAGAGGAGGAAGAGGGATAGAGTTCGAACGGACTTCTTTTGATTTTACAGCAGGATACAACGCTCCCTGCACCAACAAAGACATTTCTTCAACGAATCGCCTTGACCTTACATGTGAGAAAAGCCAGCGTGGATCGATTTCTATGGGCCTAAGTACATCAAAACCAGTGGACGCAATAGCCCCATCATACTTATTCGCAACAAGCGCTACGGCATTCAAATTTGGTCGAGTCATCGATACAAGAACATCATTTCTTTGAATATGCTGCCTTGCTCTACTGGGAGCTTTTTTCACCTCAATCAGCTTGGGCGCAGTGATTTTTTTTGTTTGGTTATCAACGCTTGAAATATCTATATAACAAAAGTCATCGTCCCCATTGGGAGCACCTTTTTCAACTTTTGGAGCAACTAACTCACCGACATAAGTCGTAAGCCATCCGACTGGAATATTTTCGCTCGACATTATTTCTGCTCCATGTCCAGCAGAATCGACAATTCTTCCATTTCCTGCATCGCAATCCCCAGATTTTCAATAATCTGAGCGGACAGAACATCAGGTTCCGGCAAGTCCTCGGCGTGATCGGCGTCTTCAGCTCGAAGCCAAGTGATATTGAGATTATCTTCGCGCTTGATTATCTCTTTGTGGGAGAAACAGCGAAAGCGGCCTTCTTCGCCTTGGTCCTTGCGTTTGGAGCCGCCATTTGGGTCGTCACCAAAGCATTTTTCAAACTCAGCGAAGTGGGCGCGGGTCAACGGCGTACGTTTACCAAAGCTCGGCATGTTTGTTCGCAGATCATAGAACCAGACTTCCTTGGTGTTGCCCTTATCGGTTTCGCCACGCTGGAAAAACAGGACATTGGTCTTGACGCCTTGGGCGTAAAAGATACCAGTGGGCAGACGCAAAACCGTATGAAGGTTGCACTTGTTCATGAGGTCTACCCGAATCTTCCTCCCCGTATTGTCTGCGAACAGGATGTCGTCAGGCACGACCACAGCAGCTCGCCCCCCCGGTTTCAGGCCTCGATAGATGTGCTGTAAAAAGCCAAACTGTTTGTTGTTGGTGGGATACGTGAAGTCGTCACGTCGTGAAGCTCCACTCCCGGCTGAGCTGCCAAACGGCGGGTTGGTGATGATGACATCAGCTTTTGCTAGCGAAGCCCCGGCAGGACCAAGGGTGTCATTTGTCTCCACTGGGCCCTCAATGCCGTGAAGCATCATATTCATGAGACACAGACGGTGGACATCCTGCACCAGTTCAAGTCCCTGAAACGCTGTGCGGCGCTGGAATTCCTGCTCCCGGGTGGAAAGAGAAAACAATTCATCGGTGCGCTCCTTGATGTAGGCATCGGCCCGAATCAAGAAACCACCAGTTCCAGTGGCAGGGTCCTGAATAATCTCCCCGGCCTGGGGCTGGATCAAGTCCACCATACACTCGATAAGTCGACGAGGCGTGAAGTACTGCCCCGCCCCTTTCTTCGACTCCGTGGCATTCTTCTCAAGTAACCCTTCATAGAGGTCGCCAAGCCCTTCTTCCCGTGCGCTGTACCAGTCCAGATCATCAATGTCGCTGACCAGCTTTTGCAGATTCCGAGGTTCTTTGATGAAGCTGGAGGCATTGGCAAAAATGTCCTGCACCAACTTCGAGCCACTCGCGCCAAGGTCGATCAACATCTTCTTGTAAAAAGTCAGCTGCTCTGTGCCATCCAAGGCAACCAGCTTGTTCCATCGGTACTCTTCCGGAAGCTGAGACTCTTTGCCGGTCTCCTCTGCCATCTTGAGAAAGAGGAGGTAAGTGAGTTCGTTGACATATTGATGGTAGGAAACCCCGTCACCCCAAAGGATTTTACAGAGCTTCCACAGTTTCTGAACGATATCGTGTGTAGTGGTCATTTGTTTCCTGAATTTTCAAAGTAGTCTTTTAACTTTTGTGCATTAGCGGTTAAATTTCGCACAAGCTCCTGACGAGGGGGTTCGCCTGATTTCATTGAGGCAATGACGACAGCGTCCAAGCTTGCTCGAAGATCGTTCCCATATTCAACAAGTTGCTTAGCTCTATCACCATCTTTCGCACAGTGTGTTAGGTAACTATTGATTCTAATGAGCTGCTGAAAAGCTATGTCGAACTCCGGTAATATATATCTGGTCCTTGCCTTCAATTCTTCTAAGGATCGTATTGCTCCCTGAGCCTTTTCATTCTCCCGTACTAACTCTTTTGCTTCTTTAAATCGACCAGATTGAATTTTGCGACTTGTCGTATATGCGATGCACATCACTTCATGCGTAGCGGCTGACAATGATTCAAGGTGCTCTGATAGTCTAGATACATACAACTCTCTATTTCTTAATCTCCAGTGTGAGGCTGCTGAATAAACACTTGCAATGGCAGCTACCATTGCGGCAACTGCGGTCACCCAATCTCCGATAGTCATACTGCTCATATCTCTTAACCAGCCTCGTCCCAAAGGCTTTCGTTGATTTCTCCTAAAACATCTTCCAATTTGCCGCCAAAAACACGGTTCAAGCGATTAAAGCCGCCATGTGCCTGGAACTCGCCACCATCCAGAGACTCACGGTCTACGATGGTTTCAGCCCGCATCTGTTTACCGATCCGTTCCAACCATTTCCGCTGTGGATCAGTCCACTGGCGGCTGGCAAGAATACGCTTCATGGCCTGCTCGACACGCTGCTCATAAGGCACCAGCGGGGAACCCAGTGCAAGGCGTCGGATAAAGCCGATAATAGAGGCCGCAATATCGTGGTTGGTAGCCTCCCGCCACGCCGTCCGTAGGTTGACCTCAGTATACTCATGCTCGTCAAGGAATAAGCGTAATTCCTTGAGCTGCTGTCGGGTCAACTCGCGTGGGCGCTGGAGGACAATTTTCAACGCTGCCACTTGATTCTTATTGGCCTGGATGAACTGTTTGAAGGACTCCAGATAATCTTCCGGCTTCTCGGCATCGCCATAACCCCGCTCGACGCCCCGTAATTCGTCCTCATGGTCAGAGATAAGATGTACCTTGTTCGGAGGCTTCAAATTGTCCAGGAAAGGAGCAAGCTTTTGGAGTGCCAACAGATCGTTTACAACATCACCAAGCGGGCGCTCGCCTAAGTCATCGGCAAAAGCCTGAGGCTCTTTGCCGGTCATGGTGACAAATTTATCGAGCGCGTCATCTTTTAAGAGCCGCTTCTTTCGCTGAAACTTGGCTCTGTATTGATTAACTATGACCTGCCGCACCTCGTCATCCTGCGCCTTTTCCAACTCACGCAAGAGTTCACCAAATGAAACAGTCACAGTGGTAACAACCGGCTTCATGTCCGAATATTTTTGCAATGCGGAGTACAGGTCAACAGCGTCAAAGATACGGAACCAATCCTTGCCGATCTCCTCACACAACCGGGTGGCTCGACCAAGCATCTGCTCATAGAGAATACGGCTCTTTACGCGTCGGATGAAAACGAGGTTTGTTATCTTGGGAACGTCAATGCCGGTGGTCAGTAGGTCAACGGTGACAACGACATTAGGAAGCTGTTCATTCTTGAAATGCCGAATAAGCTCCAAAGGCTTGTCCGCTTGTCCGGTGATCTTTACAACAGCATCGTCTTCAATTGAGCCGTACTGATTGACGAAGGCTTGCTTGAGGAGATCTACGACCATGTCGGCATGATTGTCGGTCACGCAATAGACAAGGGTTTTCCCCTCGAAAGATGGGTCTATATGTTGAGCCACCTGTTCGCAGACTACTCTGTTGAAAGATTCTGTCAGGACCTGTTTATTGAACTCTTCGACATCGAATTCAACTTCATCCTTGAAGTGCCATTTCCCGACTTCTCCGGTAATGGAGTCGATTGTTTCAGCCTCTTCGCCCTTGTTCCACTTGATACCTTCCTCGCTCAGTTTGGTCCGTATCCGCACAGGAGGCTCATGGTCGACGAGGAATCCATCAATGACTGCCTGCCTATAGGAATAATTGTAAACCGGCTCACCGAACAGCTCTGTTGTGTGAAGGGCAGGAGTGGCCGTAAGCCCGATTTTTACAGCGTCGAAGTGATCCAGCACGCGAGCGTATTTCGATACATAATCATTCTGATTCCTGAATTTCAGCTCAGTATCGCTCATCTCTTTATCGAGATTGTAACCACGGTGGCACTCGTCGACGATGACGCAATCGTATTGATCAACGGGCATAGGCAATTCGCCTTCAGACGGGAAGAGGAGCCGCTTAATCATGCCCTGGATGGTAGCAATCTGGAGTCGAGTATCTTTCTCTGGCTTGATGTCTCCAAGCTCTTTGATGTCGTACACGCTGGCAAAGGTGTCGTGACCCTCAACTCGAACATCTTTGAAGGCACCAGATGTCTGCTCCCCTAAAGACGTTCTGTCGACCAGGAAAAGGATGCGACGGAACCGCTTGGCCTTACATAGGCGGTAGGCCAACCCAATGCAGGTACGCGTCTTGCCGGTTCCGGTAGCCATGGCCGTCATGATTTCACGCTTACCTTTGGCAATCTCATTCTCAATCGCATGGATTGCATCATACTGATAGTAGCGCAGGTCCAAATAGTCAGAAGGGGCTTTTTTCAGTGCGTCGTTTGCCTCGGGAATATCCTGTCTCAACAGGCCGACAAGCCCTTCAGGCGTAGGCCAAGTGGTCAACGGACGAGCGATTTCAGTTGGCACACGGACATCACGGAACCAGACGCCGCTTTTGGTGCGAAGTTGCTTGAGGAACGGGCGACCATTTGAAGAGAGCAAGAACGGGATGACATGCTCACCCCAAGGCGACTCTTCAGGAAGCTTCTCATCACACTGGATGATGTACCCCTTGCTGTAGCGTTGCGCCTGCTTCAAAGCTGCGGAAACATTCTTGCGCCTGCGCTTTGCCTCGACGGTAGCCACAGGAGTTAAGCCTATGAATAGGACATAATCAGCCCAATTGCGTTTACCGGTTTCAGGGTGCTTTGTGGGCCACTCGGCAATGGCGAGATTCTTTCCTTTTTGAGGGCGGACGCCAGCCTTATATGAAAGGCGTTCGCTGTCAGCCTCCCAGCCGGCATCCCTGAGCTGATCGTCAATGAGTTTACGGGTATCTTTTTCGTCAAGATCGACAGAAGACTCTGCTACCTTCTTGAGGGTGGCTTTGGTTGTGTTAATCTCTTCGCTGCTCTGGGTGGCAACACTGGCCTGCAAGTCAGCAAGCCGTTCAACAAATAGAGCCTGTTCCTGCCTCTGTTGCTCCTCGGTGTCTTTGAGCAGCTCTTTGGTCTTCGCCAGTTTATCATATGCGGCATCGGCCTTGCGTTGCGCTTCAAGCTGAGCCTTCTCTGTTTTGGCGAGCTTCTTTCGAAGCTCATCCAATTCGTCGGAAAGGGAGTCGTCCACCACTTTGGGTTTTGGTGGTGGTAGGAATGCACCAGGGTCAAAGGCCGTATCTTTGCCGAACGCCTGATGAAACCAAATGGCAAGTATTCTGGCGAACCGGAGCGCATCTAGAGCATGCTTGGACTCCCCACCCAGATCATGTACGGCGATATTGCCCGCCTTGCGGAGCATGTGAAAAATCTGATTTACCTTGGCGGTGAAGACTCCCTCGTCGTCAAGACGCTGCAAGACTCGGATAGCCGTGTCGCCTTCATACAAAGGAATGGCAGAACGGACTGCCACCTGCTTAGCCAGCAATTCACTAAAAAGACGAATTTTGGAAAGGGCCGCATTCGGGTCAAAAAAGACAAGGCGCTCGGCTTGCGCGGCACACTTCAACAGAAGCTGGTCGTGATCAGCTAAGAACCAGAAATTAGGAGATTGGAAGGCTGTCGATTCGTCAGGCATAAGCTCCCCGCATTGATAACTTCTTTGCTCACGCAAGCTACATCAATCCGGCAAACAAAAAAAGAAGTAATTAAATCGATACAGATAACCAAATCACTCTGGTCGTTAACATCGAAGCTGAGATAAAGCCCAAGTTCGTATTCTCGTTTGAACTCAGCCTGAGTTTTTTGTACATAGTCACCAATGGTTAGCAATTTCAAAAGGCAGCACAATGAAAAACACTGACAAAATAGCACCGCACACTATAGGTAGCTGCTCAGAAATACAGTCGTGGATCGACCAATTCCCAAGTAAATACCATGACACCGCCAGGGAACTTCTTCTACAGCTCAATTTTGTCTCTCGCGATACATATGCAAAGTGGCTTCAACGCAAGCTTGATTATTATGCAGAAAACGAGTGTGCGCTTTATGCTGTCAGGAAATTTCGCAGCACCGTTAAAAGCGCATGGAGCAAAGGTGGCACCATAAATAAAACAACAGCAACTACGCTTGGGAGTGAAGACCTTGTTCGCTCGATCATTGGGCACTGTGTCCGGAAACACGAAGGTGCGCTCTTTGACCATCCTTCAATTTACGCTCTTAAAAAAAATAAAATTAAAAACATCATACTGATCGATGACTCCATTGGGAGTGGAGACCGCGTCGCAACATATATTTGCGCCTCCCCCCATCCTTTGGACCACTGATCGGCCATTTTAAGGTGGAGTCCTGCGTCCGAGTTTGTGCCTCCGTGGAGGCGGTTCGCCGCAGCCGTTGTGGAGCGTAGCCCGTCCCCGCAGGGGCGGCCCGAAGGGCCGAGGGCGGAGCGGAGCAACGGCTGCGAGCCAAGTCAATGAACATTCAGGTTGCCTCTGTATACGGCAGCGGGAGTTCTTTTGTCCAACGACGAATGTCCGCGCTCTTCGTTGTAATACCGAAAATAGCGCGTAAGCCCATGGTATAGCTCGATTCCATCAGAATACGCCTTGGGGTAAACATCCTCGTATTTCACCGTCCACCACAACCGCTCGATAAATACGTTGTCGATTGCACGGCCTTTGCCGTCCATGCTGATTGCAATGCCCTTGCTCTGCAAAACGCCGGTAAATTCACGGCTCGTGAATTGCGCTCCCTGGTCCGTATTGAACATCTCTGGCGTGGAGATGCGCAATGCCTTGCTCAGTGCGTCCACGCAAAACGAACTGTCCATGGAATTTGACAGTTCCCAAGCCAATACGAATCGGCTCCACCAGTCAATCACTGCCACCAGATACAGAAAGCCGCGCTGCATGGGGATGTAGGTGATGTCAGCACTCCAGACTTGATTCTTTCGCTCAATGGCAACTCCTTTCAGCAGATAAGGAAACACGGGATGCTCCGGGTTGGGGACACTCGTATGCGGCCCTGGAGTAATCGCTTGCAAGCCCATCAGCTGCATCAGTCGCTCAACTCGCTTGTGGTTGATCTGATGGCCTTGTGTCTTCAGCCAATCCGTCATGCGCGGCGAGCCGTAATCCGGCTGACGCAGATACTGCTCGTCGATGAGACGCATCAAGGCCAAGTTCTCATCGGACTCGGCTGCAGGTTTGTAGTAAAACCCCGAGCGGGAAATGCCTGCCAACTTGCATTGCCGCCGGATGGAATACTCCCGATCCGGTTTGATCCACTGGCGGCGTACCTCAAGCGGCAGGCTTACAACTTTTTTTCAAGCCACTTGATATCCATCTTGAGCCGACCGATCTCCTCGAACAAAGGTGCGGTGACCTCCTCCTGGCTCTTGGCTTTCTTGCCACCGGAAAAGATTCCTTCGGCATTTTCAAGGAGCTGCCTTTTCCAGGTGGATATCTGGTTGGGATGCACTTTGTACTCCGCAGCCAACTGCGCCAACGTTTTCACGCCACGGATAGCTTCCAGCGCGACCTTGGCCTTGAACTTATCCGAATGCTTCCGTCTTTTGTTGCTCTTTGTCATACGTCCTTCCTTATCGGTTTAAGGACGCAGATTCCACTTTAACCGGTGGTCCGAATTTCGGGGGAAAGCGCAATTCGTCTCTTTTTGTCACACCCGAGCTTAAGAAGTTGGTGGAGCTTTGGATGGATTCGGATTGTAGTGGTTAGCTTCGCTCGAACAGAACAGGCCAAACAAACCATTTTAAAAAACCTACCTGGCTCAAATCACAGTACCAAGAAATTTCCAGCATATTCTAAAATAACCTTCGACTGTGACAATGTGTATGAGGCTGGGGCAACACAAAGGCGCTGGGGGCCTAGGCATGAGCTAATCATCAACCTATGTAGGCAAACTAAAGTCATCGCTCAAGACAGACGAATGGGGTACGGCAATGTGATGGGCAACCTGATATTTTACCATAGCGTCCCCAACAACGTACCTGGCATGTTATACTCTAAGAACAAAGGATGGAAGCCCTTATTCCCCGACAGACTGATGCCTACATGGCTAAATGATCTATTGAAATCGCCTCCTCCCTCAACTCACCTTAAGAAGATTAACTTGCCGCAGGAGGCATACGACGTACTGTCGTTGTTAAAAAAAGGGCTTAAAACACGATCAGCCATAGCCCGACGTCTGGAGTTAGACATCAAGATTATTAATCAGACAGTTTCAGCTTGCATAAGCCATGGTCTGATCACGAAACAAATGAGGCTTACGCATGAAGGTGCCATATTTTTAAAAAACCAAAAATCACACCTTTATAAAGACTTTACGCCGAACTATTCAATGTATATTCCAAAGTCTTGGTGTACTGGCCACAATCCACCTAGCCGTCCATGTGACGAATCTTCAGAACTATCTGAAGATGGGGATTTCTGAGGAAGTCTCTGGAAAGAACTGACGAAATGGCGACTAAGTCGCCATGCAGGTAACCATCCATAGAAGCTACCGAAGGCTAGCAGCAAGGATGCTCACCTGTATGGGACAAGCCCTGAAGGAGCACGTAGATGGAAGAGTGGTCAGTACACCAATTTCAGCAAGGCGCGATTGCGGCATCAGCACCCTGTGTCGATGATCTAGTGAGGTATGCTCGGTTATTAAAAAACAATGGGCTACCTGTGATATTCTCCCTTGGGCACCTCTGTAAAATCACTCGTTCCAACTACAAGTTTTTGCACAACATAGTGAATCGAAAAGTAGATTCACAAAACTACAGGCTTTTCCCAATCAAAAAGAGAAGCGGCGGAATTAGGCATATCCATGCTGTTGCCGGAAAACTATACAAAGTACATGACTATATAAACAATGATATCCTTCAAAGCTGTTCTCCACACCCCTCATCATATGCTTTCCATAGATCTGGTGGTATTTTTAAGTGCGCTAAACAACACTGTGAATCAAGATGGATATTCCAGTTCGATTTGAAAGATTTTTTTTATTCAATATCCGAAGCGATGGTTTTTACTGCGTTAAAAAATCTTGGTTATAAAAAATTACTAGCATTTGAACTAGCTAGAATCTGTACAACCCGTCATCTCCCAGCAAATAAAATACGGTACACGGCTAGATTCTCAAAATCCCTTCCCTCGTATTACAACAACAAACCGTATCGAGAGACGTACCACCATGGAGTATTGCCGCAAGGAGCTCCATCAAGCCCGATGCTAAGCAATCTTGTCGCGTTACGTTTAGATGAGACATTATCGGCTTATGCTGATGAAAATGGTCTGACTTACACACGTTATGCCGATGACATCACTTTGTCCACCCTGGCCCTGCCTAGCAAGGTGTCCGTAGGGGGAATAAAGAGAGCGGTGATCAAGATAATACGCAGGGCAGGTTTTATCGAAAATCCTAAAAAGATTAGAGTTGCAGGTCCTGGTTCTCGCAAGACTGTGCTTGGCCTTTTGGTTGATCAATCTTCCCCTCGCATTTCTCGCCACACATACAAGCGAATTGACAGACTACTGTACTCTATCTCGCAATACAAACTTGCAGGTGTCGCAGAACACGATGGGTTTGATTCATCATTTGGACTATATAATCATCTTCATGGATTAATTAATTATGTCAAAGATGTAGACTACAGTCGTTGGGAAGAATTTTCTAAGCAATTCCAACCGATCAAGGAACAGTTTGAATCCGAATTCGATGTAAGCAACACTGCACAATTTATGCTCTCAAGCACATAAAGACTAATGATTGCCCCCTCGTCAAAGCCCCAACGAGCAAAAGATTTACTGCTCGCTTCATACTATAAAGGTGAAACCTGAAGTGGGGCCAACAAAGTGGACCCACTTCTCCCCGCTTCTACCAGCTTGCCGACTCACTAACCTTAATCTGCAACCAAAGCCTGCAAATCAACATCCAAAGCCTGAGCCAATTTGTTCATGGTTAAAAGCGAAATATTCTGACGTCCGCGCTCAACACCACTTATATATGTCCTATGTACGTCAGTCTCTTCAGCAAGCTTCTCCTGTGATAAGCCGGCTTCCTCTCGTAACCTCCGGATCCTCTGCCCAAAATCCGACATAATCTTACGCTCTGATTCAGAGTACTTTTCCAAGCTTTTTGTAGGCACGAAAAACTCCTTTTCTTCGTGCCTCACACAGTGCTTGACGTGATGAGTATATTTCTACAGAGTATACTGTACACTCATAGATCTACGACTATTCCCAATAGCCAGCAGATGGGGTGGTAATATGGTAAAGATTGATTCAGAAAAAGAACTTGAAGACCATTTAGCAAACCAACTCAGAGCAATTCCAGGCTTCACGACGACCCAACAAGTAAGGATGGGGAAGTATGGTATTGCAGACATCGTTACCTGGACGATAAACAAAACTGAAAATCACCAATCGCTGCTGGCTTATGTCATAGAGACGAAAGCCGCAAATGCAGACTTTAAAGCATTAGCCCAATTGTGTAGATACATGAAAGGGCTTGAAATCAATCTGACATCTACTCAAAGGATGATCTCAAATACGATCAGATGGACAGAAGTCTTTGGGCTGCTAGTGTGTGAAAGAATCACTGACATCAAAAATACTGGTTTTTTACTAGGGCGTGTCGACAATCATTCTGAGATTTGCTATACTTCTTGGCAGGAGGTTGGCAGTGCAAAAAAGACACGCTCTACGCGACGATCAGTGGGATAAAATCAAAGAAGATCTTCCAGGAAAACAAAGTGACTGCGGTGTAACTGCAAAAGATAACAGGCTATTCATTGATGCAGTCATGTGGATTGGCAAGACAGGGGCGCCTTGGCGAGATTTGCCAGAAAGCTATGGCAAGTGGTCTTCGGTCCATAAGAGATTTATCCGCTGGGCCAAGAAAGGTGTATGGCAAATGATCTTCAACACGCTTGCGGTAGACGCTGATACTGAATGGCTCATGATTGACAGCACAATAGTGCGAGCTCATCAGCATTCGGCTGGCGGAAAGGGGGCACCTCCAGCAGTCGGTGGGGAAATCTAGAGGAGGGTTTTCAACGAAAGTCCATGCTGCCACAGATGCTCTCGGATGTCCAACTAAATTCATATTAACACCTGGAAATACAGCGGATTGCAGTATGGCGATTCCGCTTATTGAAGGACAGGCTGCCGAGCATGTCCTTGCTGATAAGGGCTATGATTCAGATGAAATTGTAATGGCAATTGAAGCCATGAATGCCAATCCGGTTGTCCCTCCTCGCTCTCACAGAAAGACAAGGCGAACATATGACAAACATCTCTATAAGGAGCGAAGTGCTATAGAGTGTATGTTTGGAAATTTAAAACAGTTTCGAAGGATTGCAACACGATACGACAAGCTGGCGACGTCCTATCTTGCTTTCGTGTACGTAGGAGCAATGTGGCTGTGGCTGAAGTGATTGTCGACACACCCTAGCCCAAATGCAAAATGTGCATATTTATAAATACAATATTTCTCTAGAGAAAGGCTTCAACATGCGTAGATGGCCTGGTTGGGTCCGTGGAATTCCAAATGAACCATTTAACCACAATTGGCTTTCTCCCCAAACGATACTTGATGCGTTCAACAAGACAGCTAAAGAACCAAGTGGTATAAACGAACGGAATCCATATTTCCCAATATAGCTACTTACGCCCGACACTCCTCATGGGCTTGGGAGCTGAAGCAAAAAGTTCATCTGGGTCAATGCCAAGCATTCTCGAATTATACTCTATAGCGACCCATCGCTCGATATAGCTATCCAACTTCTCACTTAAAACATGATTTTCATGCTCCAAATCTTTTAGCCTCTCTTCAAGTGGGCGACGTCTTATAGACGCTTCATCGACCTCATCAAAATTCTCTCGCTGAATACTTGCGAACTCCTCTACAACCTTTTTCAAATCATGCGAATAAAGCGTTTGCCTCGATACCTTAAGACGTTTGGCCACAGATGAAATCGTTATGGGACATTCCTTTGGAGATAGTCCAACCATCCTGCCTAGCTCTGCCTTAATAACTAAAACAAGCTTCTCCCCTCTTAGTTGTTTCGTTTTACGCCTCACTTCCGCCTCCTTCATCACCAGAAAACACTCTTATCTGTTCGCCCTCGTCCACACATTCTCCACTAAGGATATCATCAACCGCCAATGCGGCTTTCACGCCATCGAGTTGACGCAAGGAATGCCGCAAAAAGGGATCGTCTGGGTTCTCAAAGCTACCTGAAGAATCTTTATAACGATCAATTTGTAAGACAAGCACATCTTCGAGCTTCTGTAGATTGAGCCGCTCTCTTTCATTTCCCTTGGTCCGCAGATACTCAAGGCAGCCTTCAAGACACTTAAGATGATACTCACAAGGTTCGATAGAGTAATCATGAAGACATAGCCCTAAAGGGGTAAAATGAACCGTACTCACATGAGCTTCCAAAAAATGCTCGCGATCAATAGGATCTAACCCTTCGTACACTTCAGTAATAGGACCGGCCAAGCCTCCCCCCTTTATCAGCTCTTTCGCATAAGCAACTCGTTGAGCCACAGTCCCATGCTTGTAGGCCTCATTGTGCCTAATATCTTTACGTCCCATCCAACGCGCAATCTGCAATTCATTAAGCCCGCCATGGTCAGCTAACGTAGTTAGCCAATGTCGGAATGCGTGCGTGTTGATTCTGAGAGGAGAGCCATCTGCCGCTTTCATATTACGTCGGCTAAATGCAGATTTCTTTGTTTTTCTGCCTCCAAGTAAATCTGATATATGCTGCTCATTAATTGGTTCAGCAAGCAGCTTAAAGGTCTTGGCGGATGTCTTGAACTGATAATAAAAACAGACACACAGACTCTCAGAGAGTTTCTGAGATTTGCCTCCAGGTCTTTCCAAAATAATCAGAGGTTTTCTGCGGTTAAGAAGGGCCTTCTCGACATCCCCAATCCGAAAACATGCAACGGGATCTTTGCGCCGCTTTGAGGTGATCACCGGGGACACCCCTAGTTGTCGGACAAAATCCCCGCCTCTATTGGCTTCGACCAATTCACCAATCTTTTTTGCTGAAACGATATCTTCTGAGTTGCAATCCGACGACAAGGGTACTCTTTCAGGAGTCTGCTCCAAAACATAAGCTCTAGCACGAGCTTTCGCGCAGTGCTCAGTAAGTCCATCAATCGCTCTTTTGGCAAGACTAACCGCATGGGAAGGAATCCATTTGATTGAAGGTTCACCACCTTTTTCGGGCCAATAGCGAATTCCATAGCTAACTTCCTGTTCACCTGTCTCTTGATTGATCAACGGATTTCCATCTTTTGAAAACTGAGGTTTACTTATCCAACAGTTAACTGGAAGAGACAACACTTCGCCTATTCGAAAACCTCCGACTACCAAAAGATCAATTATCCTGATCCTAATAAGTTCCTCATCATCAAGTGGAGTATTTGATATCTCAGCAAGGGCCTCAAAAACCTCTTCAGAGGGCATCTTTTCCATCCCTTTTGCTTGCCCAATCTGATCTCGCAGATCCCCAACTCTCTCTTTTTTTATTGTAGAGTGATAACCGATCCTCAGAGGGGTGAGGCGGTGCTCATCAATAAACTTTGCAACCTCCTGAAGGGAATTAGCCATCCTGTATGCCGTAGTTTGCTTGTACTCTCTGAGCAACACATCTTCAGCAAGCTTGAAGTGCTTTTTATTCAAATAGGTCGGATCACAATCAGTATTAGACGCACGAAGTATTTCATAAAGTACTGCCAAAGAATCCAACATCCTCTGGTGCGGATCAAATGAGATGTTCTTTTGTTGCTGCTTAATCTTGACTAAACACTTACAAAAATTTGAAAAGTCAGAAGCAAATGAAACCCTGCGATCAAGAGCGACTCGTTTTTGAGCCTTTTGTAAAAACTTGAGACGCCATGCTCGCCCCTTATGCCCTTTTCGTTTTTGGTACTCGGTAATATCCCAAACTGAGTCATCCCAATTCACCCTCGGATAAACAGGCAATTCCTTGGCTCGATCAATCAAACCCAACAGACGCTCGCGTTCAGAGTCATGAGTCATAGAGTTACTCCATCTCTTTGATTCTCTGTAGCAATTGAGATATCGCCAAAATAACATCATCGACTTGATTAGTTATTCGAGCAACAGGGTAACCAGAAGTCGCTGCCATTTCTCGAGCGTACGTCTTTAACTCATCGAGCATGTCCTGATGAGGACCATCTTTCCAAGCCTGAAAACTCGGACAGAGATAGCAGGAAAGAGGAGGATAAAGCTTGCAGAGAGACTTCGCACCGCACCCGCCGATTCCACCCAAATTCCTATATGTCGGAGTCTCGCCCGGCACGGTTGGAATACCATTAGTTTCCTCCCGCTCCACCACAATGCCGCTAAAACGGCTGATGACATCCAAATAATGGGGATTGCACTCCAAAGCTTTATCCAAAGCCTCGACAGTTTTGCCTCTTGCCTTGAAATACACTGCAACGTGCTGAAGATCTGTATGATCTAATGCATCGGCCACAACGGCAGGAGAAGCGCCTTGCTCAACGAGGCGCGTAGCAAATGTGTATCGGAGCCTTCTCGGAGTCAGATGAAGAATATCACCACTCCTACGAGAAACAAGCTTAGCGACTATTGGATACTTTTGAACTGCCTTACAAAAATCACGAGTCGTCATATGAAACTCAAATCTCTTCAAAGACCTTGAAAGAAAATAGCGTTTTCTATTACTTCTAAGGATTGGAGTCTTTTCAGCATAAGGACGGCCGAAATTGTCATTATTAATCTCAATGAGACGATCAATAAACTGGCCTAGATGTGGTGATATTTTTCGCGCTCGTACGGATCGACTAGATGATCTCTTTTTTATTCTCGGGACATTCAAAGAATATAGCCAGCTACCAGAACTAGTTTTATTTTTAATAAAATCACGCTCCTCCAAAAGAACAATATTTTTCGGATTCGCCCCAAGCTCCATGCAAAGCATTATACAAATGCGCTCAAATTCACTACCCACTCCGCTCTTCACAACTGAACGTAGTAGATCATACTCAACGTTATCTAACGGGCCATCGTCCGGATCTTCAGTAAGGACAGCCACCCCTTTCTCGTTCCCCTCTATTGAATAATTTAACAACTCTTCACATATGCTTCTAGAAAATCCAGGAAACGCGACATCCGTACACCAAACATACCATTTGCGAACCCAATGAAACTTCCACTCTTCACCACTTTCTCGGTAACAATCCAAAAGAGATAACAAATTGCACATAGACAACGGATAATTGTCTAAGATGTCATTCTTCTCATCCTCAATCAAATAGTAAAAGATATTACCGACCGTGTGAGGAGCTTTTGTTTCTATACAATGAGCCACATAAGCCTTGACCGTCTCAAGATTATCTTTGGCACAGTATGCCCTCTTCCAATTGCAATAATTTGTTCGAGTTGGATCGGTCAGTTCCCATACCTCACCACTTGTATCCACAGAATGTCCAAATCGATCATATACAACTCCAGGATTATCCCAGTGGTATTCAAGAGAGGACTCTGCATCAAACAACGACAAGTATAGATTACTCATTCCCCCCCCTACCATAATGCTTCCTGGTACTTTCCAATCAGTTGCCAAGCTTCAGCCTCAACAAAACGACGAGTGTAAACCTCGCTCTGCGAGCTACCCTCTACCCAACCGCATAGGAAATTCTGGACTTTAACTCTGACATCATCGGACATACCAACTTGTTTTGCCCGATCCATCAGTAAATCATTAAAAGTATGTCTTAAAAGATGAGGGTGAATTCGCCTCTCACTGACTTGAAAATGCCTTTGAAGAGCTAAAAAAAACTTGCTTAAACCAGCTCTAGAAAGAGGAACTTTACCTCTAGATGAAACAAACAAGTACGGATGATCGCATTGTCCTCTATCTTGTTGCACATATTTCACTAGCTCCGTAGCAAGCTTTCTAGGAATAGGAATTTCACGAGAGCGTGTTTTGACCCGAGGTTCGTCCTTACGGGGGTCTTTAGCATCGTCTGGCTGACGTACTATGGACACTGTCTGCTTGGGACCTCTGGGAAGGTCTTGCAGTCGAATTTTCAGCAACTCCCCTGCCCGCACACCGGTTGCGAGCATTGTTTCAAATATCAAGTGATTTCTGTTTTGAATTTGCTTTCGAAATGGATTCAGTTTCCCTCTGGGCATGGTCAACTTGCGGAGTTCATCTAACTCCCCATCTGTTAATCCGTAACGTCTAGCTCTTTCTACGGACTCAACCGCCTTGAAAGCTTTGAAAGAACGTCGAATTTTCCTCTTAACACCTCGCAAGCTTCTTCTGATGTCATCTGAAGAATCCGTCTTTGGAATGAATTCATCAGCTGCCCAAACAAGGAATGACTCGATCGTCGAAAGATAGGAGTTAAAGGTCCTAGGTTGCAGCACCACAGCCATACTGCCAGAAGCAGCATTTACCTTACCGATAGTCCCAACCAGTTTATCCTGCCGCCCAGATCGGACCCACCTTGAGAATCCTTGTATCTGCTTTGACGAAAGTGATTCACCAGAGCGTAGGCGTGTTTCTAGATGAACCCCAACAAATGAACACCATTCATACAGCCAACACAGCACCCGCACTTCTCGCTCTAATGTCGAAGCCTGTCTTGTCTCACGCCTTTCATCGATGATGTAGCGAGTAGCTAATACAGCAGGCTGCAGAGAGTCTGTGTGCAAAACAACAGGGAACCTTTCACCCGTTGAAAACACAGCCTTGTAGACAAAGAATTTTCTGCCTTTTGGAATAATCATAACTCACCTTCCCATTCCGACCTTCGTAGAGCCATGGTGTGGGCCTTTCCCGGCTCCAGTCGCCCTACGGGCTCCTTCCACCGGGAAAGGCCCACACCATGGCTCTCGCTCCCAACTCCCTCTATAACTCCAACCCAAAAGGGAACAACTAGACGACAAATTACACGGTACAGTTGTCGGTGACTAGACCAAAAAAAAGAGGGTGGTTACACCACCCTCAAAATCTCTCATGTCTCTTGCCAGCTCTTGGTTAACAGTATTCTCTACCCACCATAACTGGACACCCATTAAATTGTCTATGTCAGAACGGCACGTCGTCCATTCCGCTGGCTTCTGAGGGGAATGCGGGACCAAGATCTTCCTGCTGGCCCTGCTGAGGCTGCTGCCCCTGCTGCGGCTGACCTTGCTGGCCCTGGGGCTGCTGATAATTCTGCTGGTAGCCACCGTTTTGCTGGCCCTGCTGCTGGTTATTCTGCTGGTATCCGCCCTGGGGCTGCTGACCAGCCTGATTGAACTGACCATCAGGAGCACGATCAAGACCCTGAACATTGTCAGCGACGATCTCAGTCATATAGCGATCCTGTCCGGTGCTCTGATCCTGCCACTTGCGTGTCTGCAGTTTTCCTTCAACCATGACAAGACGGCCCTTGCCAAGATAGTTGCCGCAGAATTCCGCAGTCTGACGCCATGCGACAACGTTGTGCCACTCGGTCTTTTCTACACGCTGGCCAGTCTGCCTGTCGCGGTAACCTTCGTCTGTGGCAACGGAAAATTTCGCACGGGCCTGTCCGTTGGGCGTATATGACAACTCGGGATCACGTCCCAGTCTGCCGATCAAAATGACTTTATTTAAACTGCCAGCCATATCTACTCCTTAAGGGAATTATTAACTAATGAAGAAAGACGAGTATCAAAAATTTGAGGCAATGTCTTCCAACTCATCAAGGCAATCTTCAAGCCGGTACGAGAGAGTATCCGCCTCTTTCGGGTTGCGATCTGCCAAAGCCGTTTCCAGCTTTAACCGCAAATCCTCAGCCTGATCAGCCTTTTCCCGCATCTTCTTTGCCTGCTCCTCGGGTAGCAAACCAGCCCTGACCGCGTCAAATGCGGCCTGAGCCAGCTCCATCACACCTTTTTTGGGGATGGCGTCACCATCCTCCCATATGAGCTTCCAAAGTCGGGGCCACGTCTTTTCGACTTCATCTTCACTGAATGTCCATGCAGACACTCGAATTTGCAGCAGTTTACCCATGGTGCTCCTAGGATTCTTCTTCCCACTCACTCTGAATGCGGGCGACGACATCCTGAATCACAGTCAGTTGATCCTCGGGACATATGCCAATCAGCGGAGCGCCTTCGTCGACGTTCTCACCACGGCTGAAGTACACGGAATAGATAATGCCTTCCGGGCCGGAATAAGCAAGCGGAGTTTCACGTTTCATGCGGGAAACGATCATCAGGTCCATACCTTCGGTCACTTTGACGGAACGCTTGCCAGACACTTTCAACTTTTGATCAACCTCGGGAACAAAGTAATACTTTGCACGCTCAGGGGCGCGGAAAAGGTACAGTGCTTCCTGAAGGATGAGTTCAATCACTTCCTGACGAGTCAAATAGTGCTTGATGGTGACGAGCGGCTCTCCAGCCTCGACAAATTTCCCTTCAAGTTCGGTCCGTACAGACTCGACAACACCTTTTTCCGGTGCGCTGATGGGCTTTTTGTTCTTCTCTCTTGTCAGGTTGGCCAGAAGCGTGCCCGGCTTTTCCTTGTAATCACCTTCCCGGCCATACACTTTGTCACCCTTTTTGAGTCCGGCAAACTCAACAACTCCCGTATGGGGAGCGTGGACGACGATTTCGCGGTAGGGAGATGCTTTTACTTTATCGAGTAATTCTTTGATATTCAGCACTATTTTTTTCCTTGCTTTATCGACCACTCATGCAATCGAAGCGGTCGGCTCAAACCTCATTATCATATGGATCGAGCTTTGATAATTTTCAAACGGGTGTTTACGGAAAACCCTTTACTGGTGCGCATTTGCGCTGTTTCAAACAATCAAGGTCAGCGATAGTATAGGTTGCGCCCACCCATGGTCAAGAGGGACTGATGGAGGTTTTTTTTCACCTCTCGCCTATCCCAAATTCCATGAATATGCCCCCTCGAAAGAGCATGGTAGCAACGATGGTAATCCGGGGCGATAGTCATTCCGGTTGTTTCCGTGATGACCCCCGGTCCGGCGAAACCAATATTCGATGAATGCACGGCAAACTGATACGGCGAACACCCCAGGAAACTGGCTACCGGTCCGGCATAGGAGTTTGTATCGTACAATACAAGATACAGGCCACCGGCATCGATATACCGCCGAACGGCAATCGTGCAGCGAGGCATCTGAATGACACCGTTAACGCCTTCCTGAATGCGGATTCCCGCTGTTCCATGCACATAGGCAATGAAAGGCTGGCGTTTGCGCCCGGCTCTTTCCGCTGCCCGAACAAATTTTTCACCTTCAGCAGCGCCGACACTGCCGCCCCTGAACGGAGCACACAGCACGGCCACCACTGTTTCCACTTCTTCGATAACCGTATCAAAAGTGATGCAGGCGGATTTCAATCCGGTCTTCTCTTTGGCCTTATCCAATTTCAATTCAAACTGTTCGTAAGAAAGCGGATTGATGGACTCGATTTCCCGGTTGAATTCCTTTGAAACACTATAGTCGAAAACATTTTCCAGATACCAGCGGTACTCCATGGGGAAATGGTGTCCACAGGAAGGACAGACTCCGGCGAAATCCCCGAAAAGGTCTGGCACCCAAAGATCCGGGCAGTGGTGGGTCCTGACGTTAGGACAAGATATAGTCCGGTCCTCCTGACTCCGAGGGCTCGACCAGGACCATTCGCTCCCGATGAGGCAAGCCCCTTCTTCCGGGCAAGACAGAGAGGTCAGCTTTTCACGAACGTTTTCATCTTTTTTGGCCTCTGCACCGTCCCCAATGGGGAATTGTCTGTCGAGTGTACGTTTAATGGGAAGCAATAGTTTATGACGGACCAGATGGGCCTCGGCACCCAGTTCTTCGACCATGGAATTGAAGCGCTTCCGCTGCCGTCCGATCAGGTCATACTTGAAATAGGCGTGGGTGGAGTCGATGGCAGACTTGGTCGCGGCCATGGCCTGCTTGAAAAGTCCGGTGTTGTCCAGTCGAGCATGACGACTCATGGCGAGGAACTTCCGTTGGCGTTTTTCAACCAGCCTGTTCAAGGCTGACTTGGAAAGCGACCAAAGCATGAAGATGGACTCTGCATCATCCGTCTTGCTGGCCCGAACAACCATGGCTCGGTACAGCTTCATGGACTTGACTTCACTGACGGCTTCATTTGTCGCCTGAATCAGCTCACGGCGAAGCTCTCTGAAAAATTCATAGTGATTCGGTCGAGCTCCAAGGGGCGGCTCATACAAGACCTTATCAATATACCCGTTTTGCAGATTATCTTCGGCAGTAATGCCGAGTTGGCGGGCGCATTTCTCGATCAGTTCAGGAGTCGCCCTGTCCCCGCCTCGAAGCCCCCCTTCAATGGCGGCAGCCCCTTCGGGTGAGATGACGGAATAATAGCCATGGGAGAGCATGATTCGACGATCTCCCATGCCAACGGCCTCTGCTCCACCGGAACCACCTTCGGAAAAAACGGAAACCACCGGCGCACGTAGCGCAGCCATTTCATAGAGGTTGCGAGCAATCTGTTGTGCCGCTCCAGGCCAATCTTCAACGGGATACGCCCCGGGAGTAAAGACAAAGGTGTGAACCGGAATATTCTCGGTTTCCGCAACCTTCATGTAGTGCAGGGCCTTGGCATTTCCCCATGGCTTGACAGAACCGCCGTTACGGTACTCTTCGCCGTGTCCCTTCTCCTGCCCAATAACCATCACCATCTGGTTGATGACCTTGTCGCCTACCCTACGGGTAAAATAGGCCCGGGCAATGAGCATGGAAGGATCGATGTTGAATTCGCCCTTACCGCCAAGCTCCGTGTAATTGTCATATACGTTTTCAAGAATGTCCTTGAGACAAATGCGTTGGGGATGACGAACGATACGCACACGATCCATGGGCGAAAGGGAAAGATCCAGCTTGCGCTCTGTGAAATCGAAAAGCTCTTCAATACGAGCCAGCTCGTCAGTCAGCACTCGCCCAGGAAGCTTGTGTTCTTTTTCAAGCAACTCGTTGAGCTTGGCACTCAGGAGTCTGATATTGTCATCTTCCTTGGCTCCAAAGATGTCCTTTATGTACGTCAGCCGGTCCTTGAGAGCCTGAATTTTTCTTTCGCTATCCATGATCAGAACTCCAGGATATTATTCGTCTTTTCTTTCAAGTATTCAATATTGGTAAAGAATTCACTGGTTCCACCGCCCACGCCTGAGAGTTCGACCTCTTCCAGAAAGCGCAAGCCGCGCTCCTTGACCTCATCCAGGTCTTTTCCCCAGACAATTGCCAGGGCAAGGTTGGGATCGTACTCCATGGGAATTTCATATTCCCTGTCAACGGGAACCTGGGTAAAGATTTGCAGCCAGTCGTGTTCCTGCCACTTGAAGTTCACAATTTTTCCTGAGCAGGGCGTGAAACGGTTGACCGTGTTTTCCGCGACTATGCGATACTCGATCCCGACACCGACGAACTCGACATCATCCTGAGTGTAGCCCATGGGCTCGCCCAGTGCCAAACGCAACTGCTCGGTAATAATATCGACAGGCTCACCCTTTACTCTCGAAATGATGGATGAAACCCCATTCTCGACCTGAATTCGAGTGTTCACTTCCATGAGGAACGGCTCTCCTCGTGGCGTGACGATCCATTCCCAGGTGCCGACATTGTCGTACCCGGATTCACGGGCCATTGAGAGCGAATATTCCGTGATGTCACTGAGGACCTTTTCAGCATCAAAGGTATAGGGAAGCACGCCTGGCACAAATCCGGGGGCGACCTCTACCCGCTTCTGCTTGCCGGTGGATTGTATGGAACAATTGCGTGTGCCGAAGTGTACCTGTGATGTGCCGGTACGGTCGCATACCACCTGGACTTCGAGATGGTTGAAGTCGAAGATTCGCTGTTCGATCAGGACACCTTCGTCGCCGAAATTACGCTTTGCATAGTTGCGAATACGCCGGAAAACGGAGCGGAATTCATCGAAGTTGTATACTTCTTCGATGCCCATGCCGCCACCGCCGGCTGACGCCTTGACCATGACCACGCCATCGATAATCCCCTGAGAGGACTGGAACTTGAAAAGACTTTCCGCAATTTCCTCGGCTTCGACTTCACTGTAAACAGGTCGGTCTGACCCGGGTACTGTGGGAACTCCGAGACTGCGGGCTATGCGTTTGGTATTGATTTTATCACCGAGATCACGAATGACCCACCAGGACGGACCGATGAACTCCATTGGCCTGTCTCTGCGAATAACTCTTCTGGCAAAACGAAAATCTTCCGCAAAAAAGCCGTAACCTGGATGGACCGCGGTGGCACCAGCAGCATCGGCTACGGCAAAGAGCTCATTAGCATCGAGGTATGACACGATCTTGTAAACCGCTTCATCCCCGGCCAATTCACGAGCAAGGCGAACATGACCACATTCCTCGTCTTCGGCAGTATAAACACAAACGAAGTCCACTCCGATCCGTTGACATGCCCGCATGACGCGCATGGCAATTTCACCGCGGTTGGCAATAAGGACCTTGTGTCGGTCAATTGTCATTGAGATACCGTTTATTCCTGTTCGCGCTGCTTTTTACGCAAGGCGATGAGCCGCTTCTGGACCTCCAAAACAAGTTTATCCAACTTGGCCTGCTGCTTGAGATTCAACTCAACGAAGTTGATTCCCACAATACCATTGTCCAAAACGCGTATGACCTTGGCCGTAGCGCCGCTCAAAAACAGCTTGTTGTTGATTAACAGGTCGCACTCTATGTGCGCCCCCTCCTCAAAACGCTTTTCAGGATCAAGGACTGCGAAGCCGGTTGCACTCAGATCTTTGACATCAAGAACTCTATCCTGATCTTCAAATCGAACAGTCAATCCAGGTACTTTTGTTCGAAAAGCCTTCCTGAGCTGTTCTTCTTTCCCGGCTGGTAGTTTAATATCAAATCCCATGATTCCCTCGTAAAGGCCTAAAACATCATCTAAGAGTATTACTTACCCATAACGCGCTTTTCAAGCACGAATTCCACCCTGCGGTTCTTGGCACGGTATTCTGCGGACGTGTTGGGATAGAGCGGATCGAGATAAGCAAGTCCCGTGGCCGTCAGACGGGTCGATTCAATACCCATCTTAAGAAGATGTCGCAATACCGATACGGCCCGCAAGGCAGACACTTCCCAGTTGTCCTTGAAGCGGGACCGGGAAGAAGGCCGAACATTATCAGTATAACCAACAATCTTAATGGTCTGGTCACGGTGTTGTATAAAGAAATCCTTCAGCTGTGACACAAGCACTTTACCCTGCGGAGACAGCTCGATCTGGCCGGACTTGAACAGGACATCCCCGGGAACGCGTAGTGTGATGACGCCATCTTCAAAATTGGCAGAGACCAGCCCCTCAACGCCTTTTTTCGTCTGTAGCGTTTTGACTTCTGCAAAGACTTTTCGCTGGGACTCGATAATCTGTCTGCGCATCAACGCCTGATCAAGGAGTACTCCTGCTTCGTCACGGGTAATTTTACTTGTGGAAATTTCCTGCAACTGGCCTTGGAGCGCTTTGGTCACTGAGGTAAAAGTCTCGGAAAACTTCTCGGTATCCAAAGTGGACATGGAATACAGCAGAACAAAAAAAACAAGAAGCAGCATGGAAAGATCGGCAAACGTGGTCAACCACTCCTGCCCATCCGGTTCCTCTTCATCAGAAACGAAAAAACTGTGCTCTTCGTGTTTGTTGGCCATCTACCTATTCTCGCGTTCCTTGGGTGCCAGAAACGATGAAAGCTTCTCGTACACCAATCTCGGGTTATTATTTTCCAGAATCGACTTGGCGCCTTCGAAGATGATCTCCAAATGCAATTGTTCCTGGAGCGTTCTCGCCCTGAGCTTTGCGGCAATGGGAATAAAAAAGAGTGTGGACATGGCGCTGCCATAAAACGTCGTCAACAATGCAACCGCCATTGCCGGTCCGATGGCTTTGGGATCGCTGAGCTGAGACAGCATCTGCACAAGACCGATGAGAGTACCCATCATACCAAACGACGGGGCCAAAGCAGCCAGACGCTTGAAAACATCCTGACCGACCTGGTGTCGTCGTCGCATGGAGTTGATCTCGATCGCCAGTGTGGTGCGGATGATTTCCGGATCAGCGTTATCGGCAATGAGCTGGCAGGATTTTTTGAGAACCATGTTCTCGGTCTGTACATTTTCCAGCGCAACCAGTCCTTCACGGCGGCTGATTTCAGCAACTTTCACCATGATATTGACAACGTCACGGACTTTTGTCTTCCGCTGGACTAAAATCTTGAATGCAGCTGTAAAGGCTTGTATGACCTCTTCAAAGGGGAACGCCACCATGATGGATGCCAGCGTACCACCGACAACAATCATCATACCGGGGATGTTGATAAATACATCCATGGCGCCACCGATAATGATGGCCCCTATGATCAGGGAAAAGCCTACGGCAAGGCCTAATAGAGTCACAATATCCATAAATCGAGCCTATCCTTCGGTTCAATTCGGCCCACATTTCCATGTGGTCAACTATACCTCCACACTGCACCACCAAAAGGAGTCAGCATGCAATACCGAGAGAAGATACAATACTCTGCCGCATATATACAAGAAAAGCTAGACAAAATTCAAGCCGGAACAGTTGCTTTGATTACCGGCACAGGGCTGGGAGGCCTGACCGAAGCCATTCAATCGCCCTGCTCCATCCCCTATGCAACCATCCCCCACTTTCCTGTCTCCACGGTAAAAAGCCACGCAGGAGAGCTAATCCACGGAACCATCGAAGGAACGCCGGTTTTGGCATTGAACGGCCGATTCCACTTGTATGAAGGATTTACTGCCCAGGAAGCGACCCACTCCATCCGTGTGCTCGGCGAGTTGGGCATCAAAACACTGATTCTGACCAACGCCGCCGGAGCTCTCAACCCATCCTTTGCAACCGGCGCGCCCATGCTCATCGAGGACCACATCAACCTCACAGGCACCACTCCTTTACGCGGAGACAACAATGATTCGTGGGGCGAACGGTTTCCTGACATGTGCATGGTGTACGATGAAAAGCTGCGAAAGCTTGCCATTGAAGAAGCCCTTGAACTAGGGATCCGACTGGAACGCGGCGTGTACATGCAGGTAATGGGACCGAACATGGAAACCCCGGCGGAAACGCGCATGTACAAGACCATGGGTGCCGACGCCATCGGCATGTCCACATGCATGGAAGCCATTGCCGCACATCACATGGGTATACGAATTATGGGCATATCCTGCCTGACCAACAAGAACCTTCCCGACTGCATGAAGGAAGCCCCTCTGGAACAGGTCATTGCCCAAGCCCAGCAGTCTTCGGCGGCAATGACAAAACTCATTCGAAGCATCCTAAAGGAAATCGCTCAAATAACCGATTAAACACCAGAGCGATTCTTTCTTATGTATATGTAGTCACGAACCAAAGGATACAGGACGGAAGACATGTCCACATTTCGAATGACATTAGCCTTGATCTCTACGGCACTGCTGGTTGCAGGATGCAGCGGTTCCCAACGAACCGAGACCATTCCTTTTGACTACGTTTTGGACACCGTGCCTACCTCCAAGAACTATCACGATCTGGATGAAACGCCTGTCATTGAATTGAACAACCAGGCCGCTGACACATTGTTCAGGTACGTGACTGAAGAAGAGTTATCACCCAACTCACCTGTTTACGTGAAGCCATTCATCAACGGGGGCAACGCCGGGGACCAGTCCATATTCGGACACATCATGAGTCAGCAAGTCCGAGACAGACTGGTACAGCGAGGCGTTAACGTCACTGTTGGGGCACCGAAGCCAACGGAATACTTCAAGCCCCAGTCTCCTTCCACACAGCCGAAAAACGCTACGGATGAACAGGAGAAACCAACACTCCCTCCCCGCGCTGGCGTGCTTGAAGGAACATATGTGATTGGAAAGGACTTCATTTACATGAGCGCTTCCATCATCCGCCTCGACGACAAGGTTATCGTATCGGCACACAACTGGCTCATCCCTATTAGAGACCTCTGCACGGCAAATCCCACACTTTTACTCTTTAACTATTTGATTTATTATGCTATTATTTCTCCATCCAAAGGAGGAAGGCATGGCTATTCGGCAGAAAGGACCTCGGTTGGGTGATTACTTCCTGGGGCACCGCAGAACCAAGACCACATTTCTGGATGAGATCAACGAACTCATCGACTGGCAGCCCATCAACGCCTTTCTGTGCAAGAAGATCAGGCGCAAGGCCAACGCCGTGGGCAATCCCGCCTATCCGCCTCTGGCGATGTTCAAGATTCTGCTCTTGCAGCGTTGGTACAACCTGAGTGATCCGGGCGTGGAGCAGGCGCTGCTCGACCGGCTCTCCTTTGTCAGATTTACCGGTTTTTCCATCGAGGACGACGTGCCGGACGAGACCACCATATGCCGTTTCCGTAACGGTTTGATCCGCCTGAAGGTGCTGGACTCCTTGCTCGACATGCTTAACCGCCAGCTTGAAGGACAAGGGCTTCTTGTCCGTGAGGGAGCCGTGGTGGACGCCTCGGTAGTCGAGTCGCAGCGGCGGCCGCGCAAGGTTATCGACGTGATGCCTGAGGACCGTTCCGAGGACGCCGAAGAACAGGATGGGCCGGTGGACTGCCGGGTCAGCTATTCGGATGACGAGGAGGCGGCCTGGCTCCGCAAGAGAAATCGGGCCTATTACGGCTACAAGCTCCATGCCGCGACGGACAGTCGAGACGGGTTTCTGCTCTGTGGTCACATCACTCCCGCGAACCATTCGGACACGGGCGAATTCGAGCGGCTCGTGAATGGCGTCGGCCTTGATCCCGGCGCACGGGTTTATGCGGACAAGGGCTATTGCAGCGGGAAGAACCGGGACATTCTGTTTGATCGCGATTTGGAGGACGGAACCATGGACAAGACGCCTCGTGGCGGCAGGCTGACAGACTTCGAAAAGACCCGCAACCGTGACATCAGCAGCATTCGGCAAATAGTCGAGCGGGCCTTCGGCACACTCAAACGTGGCTACGCATTCTTTCGGTCCCGATACGTGGGTCGTGAGAAGGTGGAGGGAGAGTTCCACATCCTCGCCATGGCGTTCAATTTGAAAAAAGCTGTTCGACTGGCGCGAGCCTGAAGGGAGAGGTGCGTCCAAAATCCGGCATTTCGGCCAGAAATGGCAGGAAAAGGCCGGGAATGAGCCCAAGCTGGGGTGCGGTCAGAACATCAAATTGGGTGCGGAGCGCAAGGCACGGACGCGAAAAGGGGATGCGCAGAGGTCTCTATTACGGAAAACATTCGCTGGTGGCTGCCTCAAATACAACCAAAGGACGGGTTGCTGCCAACGGTTCAAACCCAATTCAAATAGATCGGAATATTCAAACTTGATAACAAATAAAAAAGGGTGCCGACATATCGGCACCCTTTTTTATTGTAATTTGACTATGGACCTACTCGGCATCCCATACGGCGCCAGCATCCTTGCCCCATTCCTTTTTGGCAAGACGATGCCCAAGGTTGAACGCCTTGGTGTTAACGGCTCGAATCTTCTCCGGAAGTGCGCTCTCCAAAGACTTGCGCATGGTCGCCTGATTAATGAACGGAAGAAGATACGACAACGAACCAAGAACAACCGTATTCATTGCCTGCACAATGCCAACCTTGTCTCTGGCAAGGCTGGTGTATGGCAGACCAAGATAGCGATTGGTCGGAGGCTGCGGCACGAGATCGGTCTCCAGTACCAGTACGCCACCCGGCTTCAGGTACGGGTAGTACGAGTTACAGGCTTCCTGCGACAACGCCACA
Organism: Pseudodesulfovibrio profundus; assembly: GCF_900217235.1. Lineage (NCBI taxonomy): Bacteria > Pseudomonadati > Thermodesulfobacteriota > Desulfovibrionia > Desulfovibrionales > Desulfovibrionaceae > Pseudodesulfovibrio > Pseudodesulfovibrio profundus. The sequence continues at coordinate 1,081,741 of NZ_LT907975.1, forward strand.
AGAATATCAAGACTCTCTGCCTTGGGGTAGCTGATAGGTTCCGAGCTGATGACGAGATCACATTTACTAGATCCACCACGGGCTTCCGGACCATAGCTCTGAGTCTGGGTCACATTGTAGCCATGCCCCAGGGCCAATCCCTGCCCCATCACCTTGCCCAATGTGATAATGCCCTGACCGCCGAGGCCGGAGAAACGAATTTCGAAACGGTATAAATCCTGTTGCGGTTTCATTTACTTGGCCCCCTTCTTGCCTTTCTCGGAAAAGCTCTTTTGCAAGGCGTAGTATTTCTCCTCGAATCCAGTCTTGTCCCGTTCAACAAACACGCCGATGGGAAGTCGCCCTTCACGTTTTTCCTCGGGCAGTTCATTGTATCTATCGATAGGTACAGCGGCCTTTTTCATCCACTTATACATGTCGACAGGCGTGCGATACTTGTTCTTTCTTCCATACTGCGTATGGCAGGGAGTGATTGCTTCGACAACACTGAATCCGGGGCGCTCAATGGCTTTCGTCAGAACGTTTTCCAGCTTTTTGACATGGAAAACCGTGCCGCGAGCGACATAGTTGGCTCCGGCTCCCTTTGCCAGCTCAACAGTATCGAACGACTTGTCCAACTGACCATACGGATTGGTCATAGTCGTTGCACCTGCCGGTGTCGCGGGGGAGCTCTGCCCGCCCGTCATGCCGTAGATGTTATTGTTCAGGATCAATGCCGTCACACCGATATTTCGTCTAGCCGCATGTATCAGGTGATTGCCGCCAATGGACAAGGCATCGCCGTCACCCATGATGGTGATGACGTTGAGCTTGGGATTGGCCATCTTGATTCCTGTGGCAAAAGTCAACGCCCTGCCGTGGGTGGTATGGACCGTGTTGAAATCCACATAGACAGCCAGACGGCCGGAGCACCCGATGCCCGCAACGATGACCACATCGTCCTTGGGAATCTGCAACGAGTGAATGGAGCGGATCAATGTTCCCAGCACGATACCATGTCCGCAACCGGCACACAGCACATGCGGGAATTTCTTATTATGCCTCAGATATTGGTGGATGATTTCATTTCCGGTAAATTCATTCATGACGCTACCCCTGCATGATGACCTTAAGGATTTCAGAAGGAGTCACTATCTGACCGTCTACTCGATTGATCGTGCGAACCGAGGCGCGCCCCATGTTGACCCGTTTTACTTCGCGAGACATCTGCCCCATGTTCATTTCGGGCACGACAAGGGTTTTGGCATGGGCCAAAATCTTCTCGGTATGTCGCCTCGGATAGGGGAACAGCGTCTTGAGCTTTAACAGCCCTGCCTTAATCCCATTATCCCGCGCCTGTTTCACGGCCAACTCTGCCGAGCGGGCCACACTTCCATAGGCAATGACAACAGTCTCGGCATCATCAGTAAGGATTTCATCTACCAGTTGAATATCGTAGAAGAACTGGTCGATCTTGCGATGGATGCGATCCATCAGTTCGACAACTTCTTCAGGTCGCTGCGTTGGAAAACCGTTCCTGTCGTGCGTCAGGCCTGTCGTATGGAAACGATAGCCAGCACCAAGCGGAGGCATGGGCGGAACGCCACGGACTGTTTCCTCGTACGGCTTGTACCACTCCGGCGGCATGGACGGCACGGTCCGCGAAAAGACATCAAACTCGCCCTCATTGGGAATCTCGATCTTTTCCCGAGTATGTGCCGTAACTTCATCCAACAGAAGAATGACAGGAGTCCGATATTTCTCTGCCATGTTAAAGGCAGTGATAGTCATATCCAAACATTCCTGCACATTGGAAGCAGACAAGACAATGATGGGGTGATCGCCGTGAGTCCCCCAGCGGGCCTGCTGAACATCACCCTGCGCCGGACACGTCGGCAAACCGGTGGAAGGCCCACCGCGCATGACATTAACCAACACCAACGGCGTTTCCGCCATGATCGCGTATCCAAGGTTCTCCTGCTTGAGCGAGAAACCGGGACCACTTGTAGCTGTCAGCGCCTTGCGACCGGCAAGGGATGCACCGATTACAGCCCCCATACTGGCAATTTCATCTTCCAGTTGGATAAAAACTCCATCTTCGGTCTTCGGCAGTCTGTTCGCCATTATCTCCATAATTTCTGAAGACGGCGTGATGGGGTATCCCCCGTAAAACGAACATCCAGCCAACAACGCTCCCTCGACAACGGCTTCGTTGCCCAGCGCGAAAATTTCCTTGCGTTTCTTGCGTCTGGCCATGGTCTATCACGCTCCCTTCTTCTTTGGAGTCTGCTGCTTCGGATTGGAAGAAGACTCTTTGTTCTCCGATTCCTTTTCCTTCACGATGATTGCGAAATCCGGACAGTGCACCTCACAAAATCCGCATCGTATACAGTCGTTCTCACGTACTACCGTCGCTTTTCCCTGGCTTCCCAGTTCCAACACGTCAGCAGGACAGAACTCGACGCATATCCCGCACCCTTTGCACCAATCCGGGTAAATCGTAACGCTACTTTTTCCCTTCTCTCTCTTGGCCATAAGATTTTCCACCAATACGAGTTTCATTTGCAATATCACCTGCAACCCACAACAAATTTCGTATTTACGGTGATATAACAAACACTATTTAAGAAAAGTCCTAACAGGAATTTCCACAGTGTCCAGCCTTTTTCAAAATTCCTTGAGCACCTAAAAAAAATGCACATCAAAAAAAGAGAAAAACGCCTGGGTCAATTCACTCCCAGGCGCTTTTCTCATTCATAATTCATCAGGACTAGGCGGCAAGCACAGCCAACGCGTTGATCACACAGGCAGCCAGCGCGCTCCCTCCCTTGCGCCCCTCGATTGCAATATATGGAATGTCGCGACTCATCAGCAACGCCTTTGACTCTGCTGCATTGACAAAACCGACCGGCATTCCAACTACAAGCTCAGGGGGCGCCATCCCTTCATCGATATGTTCGACAAGACGAATAAGCGCTGTTGGCGCATTTCCAATGACATAAATATCAGGTTTCAATTCCTGAACGGCAACATCCACAGCCGCTTTTGCTCGGGTAATTCCTTCATTTTTAGCGCGCTGAACAACCCTTTCGTCATTAATCAGACAATGGATGATACACCCTAGCGGATCAGTACGCCGAACAGGGATTCCACGCTTGGCCATTTCCGTGTCTGTGACAATAACAGCCTTATTTTGCAAAGCTTTAATACCATTGGAAACAGCAGCATCATGAAAACGAACAAGATTCAGAAGTTCAAAATCAGCAGTTGTGTGAATCATTCTTCGCACAATTTGCCATTTTTCACCTTCAAAAATACGCGGTTCAGGCACTTCTGAGTCAATAATTCGAAACGATTCTGCTTCTATTTCTTCCGGTTTTTTTATGTTTTGAAGTTCAATTTTTTCCATTTTTAAACTCATTTTTCGGAAATTATTCTCACAGAAGCGGAAGCTCCGATGCGACTGGCGCCCGCCTCTATCATGTTTATTGCATCCATTCGGGTCGATATACCACCGCTTGCCTTCACACCAATGTCGGGGCCAACTGTTTTTCGCATCAGCTTTACGGCCTCAACAGTAGCTCCACCCGGCCCGAATCCTGTGCTGGTTTTGACAAACGCTGCCCCACTATCAACACTCATCTGACACGCTTTAACAATCTCTTCAGCATCCAGAACTGCTGTCTCCAAGATGACTTTGACTGGGATATTCTCCGCTGCTTTGACCACAGCCTGGATATCTTTGACGACCAAGCTATCATCGCCATCTTTAAGGGCGCCAATATTCATGACCATGTCAATCTCGCGAGCACCCTGCTCCACAGCCATGGCTGTCTCCATAGCTTTACAGGACGACAGAGAAGCCCCCAGAGGAAATCCCACTACCACCACAGACAACGGCTGCGCATCTTTCAGCATCCAACTCGTCAAAGACAGACGAACAGGATTGACGCATACGCCGTAAAAACCATGTCTTACGGCCTCTTCGCATAGCACTTTGATATCATCAGCCGTAGCCGTCGGTTTAAGCAGTGTGTGATCAATATATGAAGCGAGTTCGGATTCGGATAATTGCATCAATGTCCCCATGCCCTAGAGAATCGGCACTACGAGTTGAAGGTGATACAGAACAATCATTAGCAACGTTTCAGTCGCAAACTGATAACATAAAAAAACGCGACGCCCATTCAAGGACGCCGCGCTTACTCTATCATCTAATGATTAAAGCCGAAAGAGAAAGCCCTAGCGGTCTCTGGCCTGGTAGCGAGACAGTTGCGCCTCCAGACGACGGCTGTATGAAGTCAGAATGTAACAAATCAGGAAGTACAGTGCTGCAATTGTTATCCAGATCTCAAAGGATGCAACCATCTCTCTATTATCAACCTGAACACCCGTACGCGTCAACTCGATAACACCGAGAATAGCTGCCAGAGAGGTATCTTTAGTCAATGATACGAATTGGTTAACAAATGAAGGAATCATATTTCGCAGGGCCTGGGGCAAGATAACAAAAGTCATTGCCTGGACATTGGAAAGTCCAGAACCGCGAGCTGCCTCCATCTGACCTTTGGGCAAGGCCATGACACCGGCACGTACAATCTCTCCAACATACGCTCCGGTAAAGATCATGAAGCAGAACATGGTTGTGGTGAACGCCGGCATGGTCTGACCTGTAATGACGGGGGCCAGATAGTAAAACCAGAAGATCAGCAGCAACAGCGGCATGCCTCGAATCATCTCAATGTAGCAGACTGAGGGGGTTTTTACCCACCACCGCTTGGAAAGACGCATCAATCCAGCTGCCAGACCGATCCAGAAAGCACCGAAGATACCGGTTACGGCCAGTATGATTGCTGCAAAAAAGCCTTCCGGCTTATGAATGAACGGGAATATCCCATCAATGTAGGTATTTCCCCACAAGAAATAAACGAAGTTATCAACAACGACATCCCAATGCATAACAAGCCTCCTAGTACATGACCTGAATCATGAAGTGCTTGTTGTACATGGTGATACAGAACGAGACGACCAGTGAGATCGACAGGTAGATCAACAAGGCAACGGTGAACGCCTCAAACGGGATGGCGTGGTAAGACTCGATCTGAGTCGCCTGATACATCATTTCACCTACACCAATAACCATGCAGAGTGATGAGTTCTTGATAAGGTTCAGTGACTGGGAAATCAGGGGAGGGATTACGATACGCAAAGCCTGCGGCAGGATGACAAATCGATACCCTTGAAGAAAAGACAGGCCTACAGCACGTGAGGCTTCAAGCTGATTCTTGGGAATGGAAAAGATACCTGCTCTGATTTCTTCTGCGATAAAGGCCGAAGTATAAACAGAAAGAGCTATGACGCCTGTTATCAACTCGACGTTGAACAACATCCACTCACCGACAAATTCATGCCCAAACATGCTGAATGGACCAGGGAACCAATAGTACAGGTCATTCATCCACTCGTTAATGCCCGACGGGATTACGATGTGTGACGCATTGTACCAAAAAAATATCTGAATAAGGAGGGGCGTGTTGCGGAAAAACTCTGTGAACGCGAGGCTGAACCACTGAAGAACCTTGATCGGAGTCATACGCATGATGCATATGATGACCCCCAACACCATGGCGCATATCAGCGATATTGCCGATATTTGCAAGGTAGTGACAAACCCATCCCACATCCACTGGGCGGGTTCCCCCGAGAACATCTCTGCCCACTGAAAATTGTACTGCAAAACAAAATCCGTTTGTTTGAATATTTACTGGGAAATGAGTGAAACCGGAGGTGCCAGGACGGCACCCCCGGAATTCAAACTAAAGGATAATTACATGGGCCACAGTTCTATGGTCCAACCTTCAGGCAGGTCGTATCCCATCCACTTCTTGAAAAGCTTGTGGTAGGTGCCATCAAGCCACATTTCGTTGAGGCTCTTGTTTACGAAGTCGCGGAAAGCGGAATCGTTTTCAGGAACACCAAGACCATACGGTTCGGAGGAGAAGAATTCGCCTACGATTTCCCACTTTTCAGGGTTGTCGTCGCCAGCCTTGAGGCCTGCCAGAATACCGGAGTCAGTGGTAACAGCCTTAACTTTACCCTGCTTCAGAGCCATGAAAGCCTGGGGGTACTCGTCGTAGGAAATTACGCGAGCCTTGGGCTGGGCATTCTTGATATTCTTTTCGGAAGTGGAACCTTTGACAGTACCGACTTTCTTGTTAGCCAGATCGTCAGTGGACTTGATTCCGGAATCCTTTTTCACCAGAAGCTTCTGGCCATCCATGAAGTAGGTGATAGAGAAGTCGATCTGCTCATCACGGGAGAACTTGTGGGTCATGGTGGCGGCCAAAATATCTACGGAGCCCTGAGCGAGCATCGGAATACGATTTTTGGAAGTAACGACTTTAAACTGGGTGTCTACGCCAAGTTTGCCGGCGATGTATTTACATACATCAACATCGAAACCAACGAGCTGGTTGGTATCGGGATCAACAAAACCAAACAAGTTTACGGAGTCCTTAACACCACAAACAAGCACGCCTGCTTTTTTTACATCTTCAATTTTTCCAGCGGAAGCCACGGAAGCGGCGAACACGAAGGACAGCACCAAAGCCAGAACGATAACCAAACGTTTCATAGTTCCTCCTCTCTCAATAGGGATTGCGGTTATATACCAATTATAGAATTTCCTTCAGGAAGTTCTTGGTACGTTCATGCTGGGGGTTCTTGAAAAACTCGTCCGGTGGCGCCTGTTCGACAACCACTCCGCCATCCATGAAGAGAACACGATCACATACTTCACGCGCAAACCCCATTTCGTGGGTTACGCAAAGCATGGTCATTCCCTCACGGGCCAAGTCTTTCATGACATTCAGAACTTCATTGATCATTTCAGGATCCAAAGCGGAAGTAGGCTCATCGAACAGCATAACTTTTGGCTTCATTGCCAAAGAGCGGGCAATAGCCACACGCTGCTGCTGTCCACCGGAAAGCTCTGCCGGATACTTATGCGCCTGATCATGAATACCAACGCGCTCAAGCAACTGCAATGCAGTCTCTTCTGCTTCGTCTTTGGAAATACCCTTGACCTTGATGGGGGCCAGGGTAACGTTTTTGAGAACTGAAAGGTGGGGGTAAAGATTGAACTGCTGAAATACGATTCCAATTTCAGCACGAAGATCATTGATGTTTACGTCTTTATCGAGAATGTCTTTTCCATCAAAAAGGATATGCCCTTTCTGGTACTCTTCAAGCCTATTGATGCACCTGATAAATGTTGATTTACCAGATCCGGAAGGTCCGCAGATAACAAGCACTTCGCCCTTATTAACAGATTCCGTTATCCCTTGAAGAACATGGAAGTCTCCATACCATTTGTGCAGCTTCTGCACTTCAATCATTGCCATATGTCAAATACTCCAAAGTGAAATTGGGCAAAAAAAGAAGCCCTTATGTCTGAATAAAATACTAATCGAAAATAAGGTCCGGGGACCGAATTTGCCGGATATTTATTACCAGAAATCGTAAAAAAGTCAAGGTCATGTTCATATATCCGACACCAAACTAAGAGTCGAATCACTTCGATGAGACTCTTTTCAAGTTAGTGATCTGCATTTTTTAAAAGTAAAATTAGAAAAGAATGAACATTTTTTTGCATCGACGCAGAAATAAGCACTACATTCTAGATAATTTAGATTTATCAAAATTAAATTCGTTTATGTCAAAAGTCGATTAATAGGCCATCTTTACCCAACAAAACATAGAATTGCTCAAAATCAATCGATTATATGAAACACCCTTTTCTTCTATGCAATAAAAAGACAACTGTAGACGGATCCCATTCGGGCAAAAGTTGATAAAAAATCGTAAAAAGAGGTAGTTAAGACTTATGGGCCCTACGAGTCGTCGTAACAAAACACAATTTTCTTATCCTGATAGAAAAACGTGATTTCAACATCGTTCATTGCATGGCTCTCCGCTAGGCCATGAGCTGAGTCCATGTCTTCGTGTTGCATAACAAGTCTCAATCTAAGCACTTTTGGAAAGACCAAGTCAGATCGATTTGCTGAAGTCAATTCAGACTAAAACAAATGGATCAAGGCATAGAAAAATTATAGCTATGCTCCACAGAAGAGCTCTAGAAGCATTAGTCATACCCTTGAGGAGAAATATAACGTGTACGCTACACGATACGTCTATAGACCTTGTTGGATCATAAGATCATCGTAAAGCACAAAATCATGTCATCATATGGGCTACTTACAAGAATACTTTGAGACAACAGAGAATCACCATCATTGCTATGGTCAACCGCTGGTCTATCAGTCACCACCTTCTAAAATGCGAATGTTCCAGAGCTTCAGATCTAAACTAACCACAACGAGACCTCTGCACGGCAAATCCCACACTTTTACTCTTTAACTATTTGATTTATTATGCTATTATTTCTCCATCCAAAGGAGGAAGGCATGGCTATTCGGCAGAAAGGACCTCGGTTGGGTGATTACTTCCTGGGGCACCGCAGAACCAAGACCACATTTCTGGATGAGATCAACGAACTCATCGACTGGCAGCCCATCAACGCCTTTCTGTGCAAGAAGATCAGGCGCAAGGCCAACGCCGTGGGCAATCCCGCCTATCCGCCTCTGGCGATGTTCAAGATTCTGCTCTTGCAGCGTTGGTACAACCTGAGTGATCCGGGCGTGGAGCAGGCGCTGCTCGACCGGCTCTCCTTTGTCAGATTTACCGGTTTTTCCATCGAGGACGACGTGCCGGACGAGACCACCATATGCCGTTTCCGTAACGGTTTGATCCGCCTGAAGGTGCTGGACTCCTTGCTCGACATGCTTAACCGCCAGCTTGAAGGACAAGGGCTTCTTGTCCGTGAGGGAGCCGTGGTGGACGCCTCGGTAGTCGAGTCGCAGCGGCGGCCGCGCAAGGTTATCGACGTGATGCCTGAGGACCGTTCCGAGGACGCCGAAGAACAGGATGGGCCGGTGGACTGCCGGGTCAGCTATTCGGATGACGAGGAGGCGGCCTGGCTCCGCAAGAGAAATCGGGCCTATTACGGCTACAAGCTCCATGCCGCGACGGACAGTCGAGACGGGTTTCTGCTCTGTGGTCACATCACTCCCGCGAACCATTCGGACACGGGCGAATTCGAGCGGCTCGTGAATGGCGTCGGCCTTGATCCCGGCGCACGGGTTTATGCGGACAAGGGCTATTGCAGCGGGAAGAACCGGGACATTCTGTTTGATCGCGATTTGGAGGACGGAACCATGGACAAGACGCCTCGTGGCGGCAGGCTGACAGACTTCGAAAAGACCCGCAACCGTGACATCAGCAGCATTCGGCAAATAGTCGAGCGGGCCTTCGGCACACTCAAACGTGGCTACGCATTCTTTCGGTCCCGATACGTGGGTCGTGAGAAGGTGGAGGGAGAGTTCCACATCCTCGCCATGGCGTTCAATTTGAAAAAAGCTGTTCGACTGGCGCGAGCCTGAAGGGAGAGGTGCGTCCAAAATCCGGCATTTCGGCCAGAAATGGCAGGAAAAGGCCGGGAATGAGCCCAAGCTGGGGTGCGGTCAGAACATCAAATTGGGTGCGGAGCGCAAGGCACGGACGCGAAAAGGGGATGCGCAGAGGTCTCACAACATATGATTAGCTAGGTAAGGGCTATCGAGACTCACAGTATTTGAAAGCGGTACATAGAGGCGGGAATCGACGAGTATCACTGTGATTTAATAGTCTAGAAGGAAATCAAATAAAGACATATAGATCTAAAGTGTGACAGAATGGTAACAAACTTAGAATAGTTTTGGTCAGATGGTATGACATTAGCTTTAATCATCAATCAGATTAAGCCATGGAAGACCAAAATCCTATTGATGTATAGCCTTTAAACAAAAGGATCACTTTTCAACGTTGTCTTAAACCTTAGAACTAAATTGATCCTTTTCCCCACTCCCTCTCATCATCCAACTCAGAATTAATCACACCATCCATATATTCTGGCTGATTTCCACTAGATCATTATAAATACCCACATTACCCCCAGTGCAAAGTATGTTTTAGAGAGCACATTCAAATATCATGAAGGGGGCAACCCCACGCACAAAAGCAAAGATATTTAAGATTGGATGAGTTGTAAGGACTAAAATCAAATGGATGGTAGATCAGCGGCTGAACTGACACCATTCACAACGCATCATATCCTCCATATGCAACCCGCCTACCATCCGAAAACACCTTTCAGGGTAATCGGTATCTGGGGCACTTCAAGCCTTCAAGCTCAGATGGTGTTCTACCAAGTCACTTAGGTGGCCAGCACTAACCCTTTACCGACAGCTAAAGTGGATAGCATGAATGCGGTAGGTGTTTTATGAAGGGTATGTCAGATTGTTACAAGACAACAGAAAAAGCCCTTCAGTTTTCACTGAAGGGCTTTTTGAAAGATTCCTTGGCACCGACCTACTTTCCCACACGCTACCATGCAGTATCATCGGCGATGGAGGGCTTAACTACCGGGTTCGGAATGGGACCGGGTGTACCCCCTCCTCCTTGGGCACCAAGAAAATTTGGTGAACCGTAGGGTTCGAGATATATAGTCAATAGGGAGAAGAGAGAATTCCATAATTTGTAAAATAAGCCGCACGATCTATTAGTACTGGTCAGCTGAACAACTCACATTGCTTACACCTCCAGCCTATCAACCTTGTAGTCTTCAAGGGATCTTTAGGGACTAATGTCCAGGGAGAACTAATCTTGAGGCGGGCTTCCCGCTT